>NZ_JABXEM010000164.1:0-25914 GCF_013372595.1 Myxococcus sp. AM011 | reverse complement strand
GTGCCTGCTCGGCCCCCTGGTGGGTGGGGGCCAGAGTGGGGACCACCCTTCGTCCGCTCGGTCTCCTGCGCACGTGGATTGAACCCCCGGACGCGCTTTCCTACACTTGGGTCTCGTGGAGCGCTCGCGGCGCGGTGGCTGGCCGCATGCTTCAGAGTGAGAGCCCCTGGATGTCCGAAGAGCTGGGTGAACGCGAGAAGGAAGTCCTCCGGGCGGTGGTGCAGGAGTACATCTCCACGGGCGGGCCGGTGGGGAGTCAGCAGCTCGCCCGCCGCCCTGGGTTCGAGGTCTCCTCGGCCACGATGCGCAACGTGCTGGCGGACCTGGAGGAGCTGGGGTTCCTGGAGAAGCCTCACACGTCGGCCGGCCGGGTTCCCACTGATGCGGGTTACCGCTTCTACGTGGACACGCTCGTCAAGCTGAAGGACCCCACGCCGAGAGACCGTGAGCTCATCCACGCGGGCCTCTTCCATGACGCGAACCTGGAGGAGGTGCTGGGAGATGCCAGTCGACTCCTCCACTCGCTGACGCGACACGCGGGCGTCGTCGTCACGCCCCGTCCCGAGTCGGCGGTGTTCCGTCGCATCGAGTTCGTCCGCCTGCGCGAGGACCGCGTGCTCGCCATCCTGGTGGGGCAGAGCGGGCAGGTGCACAACAAGGCCATCACCGTCGACTTCCCCATCACCTCGGACGAGCTGATGCGGGCGAGCAACTACCTGTCGGAGCTGTTGCATGAGGTGCCGCTGGAGGAGGCGCGTGAGCGCATCCGCTCGGAGATGGACCAGGAGCAGGCGCTCTACAACGCGATGACGGCGAAGGCGCTCAAGCTGGGCGCGGCGGCCACGGACCTGCCGACGACGGAGCGCGTGCTCATCCAGGGGACGAACTCCTTCCTGGAGCAGCCGGAGTTCGCGGACGTGGAGCGCATGCGCGCGCTCTTCAAGACGCTGGACGAGAAGCACCGGCTGTTGTCGCTGCTGGACCAGGTGCAGCGCGCCAACGAGATGCAGATCTTCATCGGCGCGGAGAGCGATTTCTCCGCCGCGGGTGACGTGTCCGTCATCGCCAGCCCCTACGGCAACCAGGAGCAGGTGCTCGGCACGGTGGGCGTCATCGGACCGACGCGCATGGACTACCGCCGCGTGATTCCGCTGGTGAACTTCACCGCGCAGGTGCTCTCGCGCGTGCTGGAGAAGGTGTAGCCCGCGTCACTCCGCGCGGAGGAGCTCGCCTCACTCCGCGCGAGTGGCCTGGAGCTCGCGCTCGCCGCCGCCGCGCCTGACCTGGAGGCGCACCGGTGTGCCGGGCGCGCCTCGGGTGCGTGCCTCCGCTTCCATCCTGTCGCGCACCACGAGGCCATCCACCGCGAGCAGCCGGTCGCCCACCGCGACACCCGCGCGCGCGGCGGGCCCGTCCGGCGTCAGCCACGCCACGGCCACCTGTCCTCGCTCCTCGCTGAAGCCCGCGCCCACCGTGCCCGGAGACGCGCGGCGCGGGGACACCGTCACGTCACCCAGGTCCGAGGCCTCCGCCTCCGTCACCTTCACGGAGTGCGTCTCCACGCGCCCCTCGGGCGGCATCAACCGCACCGTGTGCGGACCGGGCCTGACGTCGTCCAATTGGAAGCGGCCGTCCGCGCCGGTGACGGTGTCGGGCTTCGCGGACACGGCGCGGTCCAGGAACACCGCCACGCCCGCCGCGGGGCCACCCCCTCGGCTCCACACCGCGCGCCCGATGATGGAGGCCGCGCCTCCCGTCGTGAGCGACACCTCCACGGTCGCGCTGCCGCCCGGCTCCAACGCCACCCGCGCCGAGCCCGTGCGTCCGTCATGCGTCTGCACGTGCACCTTCACCACCTGCCCGGGCGCGTCCCTCATCTCGAAGGTGTCTCCACTGAAGCGCCGCGTGGACGGGGCCAGCGGTTCCCACGGCAGCTCCTCGCCGGTGTCCTCCGTCAGCCGCAACGTGAAGCCCGCGGGCACCGCGCCACCACGCGCCACCACCTTGCCGCGCAGATGGGCCGCGGGTGAGAGACGCAGGTCCACCAGGCCCTGGCCCTCGCGCACAGAGGGCAGTCGCACCACGCGCCCTCCGTTGTGGGCCACCAGTTCCTCCAATGGCGGCGCGCCCGAGGGACGCGTGGGGATGGCGAACGTCCCGTCCTCGTCCGCATGCACGCGCATGGTGAAGGGCATGCTCCCGCCCTGCACCGCCGCCACCACGGCGAAGGGACTGGGCGTGCCGGAGGGCTCGCGCACCGTGCCGGAGATGCCGCGCTCCTCCACGAGCACCAGGTCCTGCTGCACGGCGCTCCCCGCGTTCACCGTCACGCTCGGGTCGTCGTCCTGAAAGTAGATGAAGCGCGCGCGAGGCAGCACCGCGGTGAGCTGGTACACGCCCGCCGGCAGCTCGAGCTGATACAGGCCCGCCGCGTCCGTCTCCGCCCACGCCAGGTCCGACGTGCCACCCGGAGCGCCGCGTGGCACCGCGCGCACCACGGCGGGCTCGGACAGGGGCTCGCCCGAGGCCTGTGTCACGCGTCCCTGCACCATGCCGGACTCCGTCAGCGTCAGGTCCACGCGCGTGCGCACGCCGGCCTTCAACGTCTCCATGCGGCTCGTCCATCCCTGCGAGCCATCTCTGCGCGCGCGCACCGACGTCGGTCCGGGCAACAGCCCGCTCAGTGTGTACGTGCCTTGCGTGTCCGTGCGCGTGGTGCTCGCGGCGCCTCCGCCCCTTCGCGGTTGGGCGCGCACCTCCGCGCCCGCCACCGGCTGCCCACTGGGATTGAGCACGACGCCTTCGACCTCGGCCGTGGCCGGCTCCAGCTTCACATCGAGCGTCCCGGGCGCCCCCTCGGTCACCACCACTCCCTCATGCGTGGCGCTCGCGAAGCCCCGCGCCCGCACCGTCACGTCGTACTCCCCGGGCGGCAGGGCCAACTGGTAGAGGCCCTCGCCGCTGGACGTCGTGCGGCCCAGCTCGCCATCGGCGCCCGAGGGACTGACGACCACCACCGCGTCACGCACCGGCGCGCCATCGCCCGTCGACACCACCTGCCCGGTCAGCCCGCTCGCCGCGCCCAGCCTCACGGTGAGGCCGCGCAGCGTCTGGCCCGGGGCCACGAACAGCGTGCCGGGCACGCGGCCCAGGGTGTCGCCATGTCGCGCGGTCACCACCCAGTCACCTCCGCCCACCTCGAGCGCGAAGCCGCCGCCCTCGCTGGTGGCGGTGTTCACGGGCTCCCTCCCTCCCGACGCCGTCACCTGCGCGCCGGAGACGGGCTGGCCCTGCGCGTCCACCACGAAGCCCTCCAGCGTGCCCGCGCCCCACAGCCCCACCACCAGCTCTCCCTGCTGGGGCACATGGAGGAAGCGCAGCGTGCGGCGGCTGTAGCCCGGTGCCTCGGCCGTGAGGCCATAGCGGCCCGGCGCCAGTCCGGAGAACTGGAACTGGCCGCGCCCGTCGCTCGTCGCCGTCACGGCCTCCTCCGCCATCGTCGCGGGCTCCGCCCAGGCGATGGCGGCTCCGGGATACGGATGGAGCGTCACCTCCGCCAGCGGCACCGGCTCGCCGCCTTGCTCCTCCACGGTGCGGCCCTGGAGCGTCACACCCGCGCTCAGCGTCAGCTCGACGGACGTCTCCGACTCACCCGAAGGACGCGTGGCCTCGCGGCGCGCGGGCGCATGGCCCTGCGCGCGCGCGGACAACAGGTAGTCACCGGGTCGGGTCGGCAGTCGCAGCGTGCCGTCCTCGGCCGTGACGCCCTCGTTCGCGAGCCGCCAGGAGTACGGTGAAGTATCGGCGCGGTTCATCGCCTCGTTGCGCCAGGCCCGCACACTCGCGCCCGGCACCGGACCCGAGGGCCCCACCACTCGCACCACGAAGGCGCCTTCCTCGGCGGCCGCGGGCTCGTCACGAGCCGTCGTGGCCGACACGGGCTCGGCGCGGGCGACGAGGCCTCCGACGTTGGCGGTGGGACTCGCGTGGAGCCCCGAGGGCGTCGGGTGGGACGGCGCGCCGGGCCTCGGCACGCGGAACCAGAGCAGCAGCACCGCGCCAATGGCGAGCAGCGCGGCGAAGAAGAGGGGACGGTGGGACCGCAGGCGCATGTTGGCTCGTCCTCGGGAGGACGCCAGCGTAGGCCAGCCTGGGTCATTTCGGAATTATGCGGGAGCGGGGGCGTAGACGCGCAGGGCCGCGGGGGCCACCTCGAAGCGCATGGGCGTCAGGCCGACGAGCTCCCCGTCCGCGTTGACCTCCTGCGCCGGAGTCGCCTCGACGTACAGCCGCACGGCGCGCAGCGAGGTGACGGCGGGATTCTCCCCATGCTCCCCGCTGCGCACCGCCAGCGCCACCCGCGCGAGCGTGGCCAGGTCCTGGAGCTGCCCCAGGCCCGTGCCGTCACGGCCGGACGTCGTCGAGGGCGCGGAGACGGCGTAGACGTGCAGCCGCCGGTCATCCAGGCGCGCGTCGGGCGCCACCATGTTGCCGGCGCCGTGGTACAGCCCGTTGCCCACCACGAGCTGCAGCACATCCAGCTCCAGCTCCTGGTCATCCGCCTTGATGCGGATGCGGAAGGGGCGCAGGTCCTTCGCCTCGGCGGCGGCGGCCACCGGATAGGCCAGCTTGCCCGCCCGCTGCTTCAGTTGTTTCGTCAGGCGCCGCGCAATCGCCGAGGCCAGCCCCAGGCTCGCCGCGTTGAGGAACGGCCGCCCGTTGGCCAGGCCCACGTCCACGCGCGCGGTGTAGCCCCGAGCGATGACGTCACACGCGGACTCCACGTCGGGCTCAATCCCCAGCGAGCGCGCGAAGTCGTTGCCGGTGCCCAGCGGCAGCACGCCCAACGTCACGTCGCGTCCCAGCAGGTGCGCCACCACGCCGCTCAGGGTGCCGTCTCCGCCGCCGACGATGATGCGGCGGGTGCCTTTGCCCAGCACCTGCTCCAGCACGCGGCGCAGCCGTCCGCTTTTCGACAGCGCGTGGCTCTCCGCCACGATGACACCGCGCGAGGCGAGGGCTTCCCGGGCGAGCGCATAGGCCTCCCGGCCCGAGCGCGACTGCGTGTTGACCACCAGGGCCGCGGGCCCGTCGTCCGGGGCCAGCCGGCGTGGAGGCTCGATGAGCGCGGGTTCCAGGGGGACCTCCTCCTTGCTGCGTGCGGGAAAAGGTGTGCACTCGGAGTCCAAGGGGCCAGCGGGCCCCGGGGGATGACGACCGAAAGCCACCAGCCAGTCGAAGCCCCGAGGCCCGGAAGAGGGCAACCTGGGAGACGAGGGTTCAGTCCTCCGCGTCGCGTCCCTCGATGATGCGGCGCTGGATGTCCTGGCGCAGCGCCAGGGCCTCCTCGGTGCTCAGGCGGCCGTCGCCGTTGGTGTCATACGTGGCCAGCAGCGTCGCGCGGCGCTCCTGGGCCGCCTCCACGCGGTCCGCGCGCAGCGCCACGCGCTCGCCCGCGTCGAGCACGCCGTTGTCATTCGTGTCGTACGTCACCAGCCGCTCCTGCCGCCGCGTCTCCCACCGGGCGCGCCGGGCCACCCGGGCCGCCTGCCGCTCGGACTCGTCCAGCGAGCCGTCGCCGTTGGCGTCGTGCTGCTCCAATCGCTCGGTGCGCAGGCGCTGGCAGCGCGCCTCCATCGCATCCACCATCGCGACGCGCTCCTCGCTGGACAGCACGCCGTCGCCGTTCTCGTCGAAGGCCCAGCGCACGCGCCAGAAGGCCCAGTGCCGCGCGCGGCGGCCGAGCTGCGCCAGGCGGGGACGCAAGCTGTCGCGCCGCTCACCCACGTCCGCCTTCAGCTCGCGCAGCTCCCGCACGTTCAGCTCGCCGTCGCCGTCGTCGTCGTACTTCTCCACCACCACCTGGCGGTACGCGCTGAAGTCGCACGTCTTCCCGTCGTCGGTGGGCTCCGTCTCCAGGCCTGTCACGTCCTCGTCGGCCATGGCCTCGCGCTGCGAGGCGTCCGTGTCCGCCACCGCGTCCGCGCCCAGCGCGCCGTCTTCCTCGGCGGCGGTGAGATAGGACGCGGCCTCGCCCACGTACTGCGTGGTCTCGTCCGGCGCGTCATCGCCACAAGCGGCGAGCCCGAAGGGCAGGGTGAAACACAGCGCTGCGGCGAGGATGCGACGGTGAGCGGTGATTCGGTTCATCGGAAGGGCTCCAGGTTCGAAGTGCGGCGGTGTCCGGCCTCGCTTTGCTGAAACCCGGTGCGTCAGAAGAAGTTGCGGCGGTGGACAGCGGTGGGTGTCCCGCCCCTTCCCGGCGCCAGGGGCGCTGCACACCTTTCAGGCACGGCCGGCTGCATGCCGGCGGAGCACGAAGCCTGGAGGTTGCCGCATGGCACGAGGAAGCAAGGCGAAGTACACGGCGAAACAGAAGCGGATGGCCGCGAAAATCGAGAAGGGCTACGAGAACCGGGGCACGTCGGAGAAGACGGCCGCGGCGAGGGCCTGGGCCACGGTGAACAAGGCCACGGGCGGTGGGATGAAGGGCGGCTCTGGCAGCAGGGCGAAGGTGGCCCGACGCCGTCCCCTGGTGAAGGCCGCGGCGAAGAAGGCCGCGAGAAAGCGCACCGCCGCGCAGCGCTCCGCATCGGCCCGCAAGGCGGCGGCCACGAGGAAGCGCAACAAGCCGGTGCGAGCCACGCGCTCCGGGAGCAAGTCCACCGTGCGTCGCGCGGCGGGTCGCCGGGTCACCGCGCGTCGCGGCTCCACGAGCACGCGCGCCAAGAGCGGCACGGCGCGAAAGAGCACGCGGAGCGTCTCCAAGCGCGGCGCCAGCAGGCGGACCTCGCGCGGCTCGCGCAAGTAGGGCGTGAGCGGCTCCGTGCCCCCTCCCCGGTGACTTTCGGGGTGGGGCGCGGACGCCCTGCTGCTTCAGCGGTTCTCTTCGTCCTTGGAGGCCGGCGGCGTGGCGCCGGGTCCATTCCACGGCCAGTCGACCGAGGAGTCCTCGGCCAGCCGCAGCAGCTCCGAGGGGTCCTTCACCAACAGACGGCAGCCTGCGGCGCGCAGGTCCTCCGGAGAGAAGCCTCCGGCCAGCATGCCCACGGTGGACAGGCCCAGCTTGCCCGCGGCGAGCGCGTCATACGGCGTGTCTCCCACCACCACCGTCACATCCGGCGCGGGACGGCCCAGCCTGGCCAGCGCGCTCTCGAAGATGTCCGGGTGGGGCTTGCTCTTGTCCACCTCGTCCTTGCTCGCCTTCGTCTCGTACAGGCCGTCGATGCCGCACAGCCGCACGTAGTGCTGCAGCTCCTCGTCGTTGGCGCTGGAGGCCAGGGCGATGCGCCGTCCGTGCTGACGCAGGCGCTGGAACAGCTCCCTCACGCGAGGCAACGGCCGCACCTTGGGCAGGAACTCCTTCAGGAACAGCTTGGAGCGGTACTCCTCCAGCTCCTTGCCGAAGCGCTCCAGCTCGTCGTCGTTGAAGAAGACGGGAATGAGCTGATCCGCGCCCTTGCCAATCTGACTGCGTACGTGTGCGAACGGGAAATCCCTGCCGAAGTGCAGGAACGCGCGTCTCCACGCCTCGGCATGCTCGTCCACCGAGTCCACCAGCGTTCCATCCACGTCGAAGATGACGTTCTCCACCATCGCGCGCCTCCCGGGCCAAAGTGGGGACGCCCCGGGTGGCGGTCAACCGCCCGTGGGTGGGTTCTCCGCAGGCGCCTCCACCAGTGTTCGTGTCTTCACATCGTAGCCCTCGGGCGGCATGAGGGTGAAGGCATCATTGGGAGGGGGGCTGTTCAGCTCCACACGTCCCAGCACCGTCTCGCCGATCTTCCGCCCGCCCAGCCACCGGGTGAGGCGCTTGGGGACGCACAGTCCCAGGGCCGTGTCGCAGTGCTCCTCCTCCATGCGCACCTCCGCCTCGGTGCCGTCCGGCGCGCGCGAGCGCTTGTCCAGGAAGTCGAGCCCCGGCCAGCGCAGCACGTACACCAGCGCCATGCCCTCGGCCTCGCCCCCCAGCGTCGCGGTCAGCTCCACGGCCTCCTGGGCGCGGGGGTGCTTCACGCGGCGCAGGGTGGCGCCCCGGGAGAGCAGTGGCGCGCGGAAGCCCTCCGGCGTGAAGACGCCGAAGGTCTCCGTGAGGAAGCCCGCGAGCTTCGCGGGCGGCAGCTCCGACTTGAACGTGGTGAAGCGCTTCTCGCTGTCGAGCTGCTCGAAGAGGTGGGTGCCGTCCCACGAGAAGATGCGCGTGGGCGGCGTGCCCAGCGTGCCGCGCATGCGCTGGGGCGCGCGGTAGTCGTAGGTGAAGGGGACCGCTTCCTGGCCCTCGTCCTTCACCGTGCCGGCGAGGTGATAGCCGGAGAGCTTCGCGTCGCGCTCCGCCAGCCGCTGCTTCACCTGCCCGGCGAGCGCCGCGGTGTCGTCCGTCTTGCGTGAGCAGCCCGCGAGGGCGAGGAGGACACAGGGGGCGACGAGGCTGGGGCGCATGGAATGAGAAAGTGGGTCAGGAGGGGGGCTGAAATGCAAGGAGGCCCGCCTGTCGCCAGGGGGCCTCCCGAAAGGTGCCGCCGTGAGGGCCGGCCGCCTGACTACTTCACCGCCACGCCGGTGGCGGAGGAGGAGGTGATGCCGATGATGGTGCCGAACAGGGCGTAGATGCCGTGACGGGGGGTGGTGCTGGCCGACTTCAGGTCGACCTTGGACGCGCCCATCGCCTTCGCCTCGGCGATCAGGAGCTTGTTCACCACGGTGTCCAGGTCGCTCTGGACGATGTCGATGATGTGGAAGATGGCGGTCAGGCCCAGCGCGTTGGTCTGGATGACGGCCACGGCCTCACCGTTGGCCGCGATCTCGGTGCCGGAGACAACGGCGCTCTCGACGCTGGTGCAGCCGATGAGGCTCGACGCGGCAACGGCGGACAGGATGAGCTTCTTCATGGTTTTCCCCTCGTTAGGATGTTGCTTGGATGGTGGTCGAGCACTCCCAGGAAGAGAGCGCCCGTCCGTTTGATTGGGACCGCAAGCGGCGGGGTTCGTACCAGATGTCGACTCCATGTCAAGGTCCGTCCGGACACACTGTACGCCCGTCGGTAGAGCGCGCTCGCGTTGCAATGCACATCTCGCCTTGCTAGCCCAACCCCGAGGCTCCTGAATGGACATCGTCCCCGCCGCACGTCCCGCGCCCCGGTACTGGCTTCACCTGCTGCTGCTGCTGCTGACGGTGGTGACGACCTTCACCTCGTACCTGCTGTACTTCCACTTCCAGCGGCCCTACTCGCCGGACGAGGTCTCCACCGAAGCGGCGCTGCGCGCGCTGTCGTTCAGCCTGTCGCTGCTGGCGATTCTGGGCACCCACGAGATGGGCCACTACGTGCTCGCGCGCCTCCACCGCGTGGACACGTCGCTGCCGTACTTCATCCCGCTGCCGGTGCTGGGCGTGGGCACGCTGGGCGCCGTCATCCGCATCCGCGACCGCATCCCCCACCGCAATGCGCTGGTGGACATTGGCGCGGCGGGGCCGCTGGCGGGGCTGGTGGTCGCGCTGCCCATCCTCTACTGGGGGCTTTCGCACTCCACCGTGGTGGACGCGCCCCAGGTGCCTTCCCAGTTCCCCGGCGAGGCGTCGCTGTGGGTGTATGGGAAGGATTTGTTCACCTGGGTGATGGCGAAGCTGACGCACGCGCCCGCCGCGCCGGAGGAGACGTTTCATGGCGTACAGACCCTGTTTGGTGACAGCCTGTTGATGCAGGGGCTGACGTGGCTGGCGTTGGGGCCCCTGCCGGAGGGCAAGGACGTGCTGGTTCATCCAGTGGTCATCGCGGGCTGGTTCGGTCTGCTCGTCACGCTGCTCAACCTGATGCCCATGGGGCAGCTGGATGGCGGGCACCTGGCGTTCGCGCTGTTGGGCCGTCACGCGCACTGGGTGGGGCGCGCCATGGCGGCGCTGCTGTTGTTCCTCACGCTCTTCGTCACCGCGTCCTGGGGGCTGTGGCTCCTGGTGACGAGCAAGGTGGTGGGCTTCGGGCATCCGGAAGTGGTGGAGCCGCTGGAGCCGCTCAGTCCCTCGCGCAAGCTCATCTGCGCGCTGTGCCTCTTGGCCCTCATCGGCTGCGCGATGCCCGTGCCGCTGCGACAGGTGGTGACATGAAGTTCCAGTGCGAAGCCTGTGAGCGGCTCATCCCCCTGGAGTCCTTCCGGATGGAGGGGGGCGGGCTGGTGGTGCAGTGCCAGCGCTGTGGCGCGGAGAGCCGCGCGCGCGCGTCGTCGCAGGTGGTGTTGTCCAACGAGGGCTCGGGCTCGTCCCAGTCCGCGTCGTCGGAGGATGCGTCCTCGCCGTCCCTGCCCGCGCGCGCCAGTTCGCCCGCCCTGCGCGTGGTGCGGGGCGCGACGGTGCCCGTGACGCTGGACGACGAGTCGCTCTTCACGCCGCCGCCGGGACACTGTCCCAAGTGCGTGTCGTCGCGGCGGGAGGTGGACACGTCCTGCGCGCAGTGCGGGCTGGTGTACGCCAACTTCCTGGCGGAGGAGCACCAGCCCTCGGAGGATTTGAGAGGGGCCTGGCGCTCGCTGGCGGAGCGTTGGGAGGAGTGGGAGGCGCACGACAGGCTGCTGACCCTGGCCATGGGACGCGGGGAGCTGGCGTCGGCGGGGCGGCTGTATCGCGTGCGGCTGGCGCGGGCGCCGGACGACGCCGTGGCGCACCGGGCCCGGGAGGAAGTGGTGCGCCGGGCCACCCTGGTGGTGCCCACGGAGGTGGAGCCCTCGGAGCTGTCGGCAGGCAAGCGGCGGCTGCGCACGGCGGCCATCGCGGTGCTCTCGCTGGTGGTGTTGATGCTCTTCGCGTTCGTCATCCAGCGCGTGCGAATGCTCCTGTCGGGCGAGCTGCCCTGACGCGGTGGGCGGCGCCTCTTTCGTGGGGCGGCCGGCCATGCGGGCGAGGGGCGTGGACAATGGACGGAAACGGGCCTGGGGCGCGACTGGCTGCTATCGTCTCGGGCTGCTCCCGCGAGGCTCGCCACTCCCGATGACGCTCCCTGTCTCTCCGTCACTCACCGTCGACAGCCTGCTCGGTCCGGGGGGCGCGCTCCAGGTGGCCCTGCCCGCGTACGAGCACCGGCCGGAGCAGCTCCAGATGGCGCGCGCCGTGGAGCGGGCCTTCGCGGAGCGCAGCTACCTGTTGGCGGAGGCGGGCACGGGCACGGGCAAGACGCTCGCCTACCTGGTGCCCGCGTTGTTGTCGGGCCGCCGCGTCGTGGTGTCCACGGCGACGAAGACGCTGCAGGACCAGATCTTCTTCAAGGACCTGCCGCTGCTGCGCGAGAAGATGGGGCTCACCTTCGAGGCCGCGTACCTCAAGGGGCGCAACAACTACCTCTGCCTGCACCGCTACGGGGCCTTCGCGAAGGAGCCGCAGTTCGGCTCGCGCGACGAGGCCCGGTACTGGCCCAAGCTGAAGGCCTGGGCGGAGGACACGCAGACCGGGGACCGCAGCGAGCTGGACCTGCCGGAGTCCTTCAGCGCGTGGGCGCGGCTGTCCACCACGTCCGAGACGTGCGTGGGCACGCGCTGCCCGCTGTACGAGACGTGCTTCGTCACGCGCATGCGCAAGCGCGCGGAGAGCGCGGACCTGCTGGTGGTCAACCACCACCTCTTCTTCGCGGACCTGTCGCTGCGCAGCTCCGGCAAGCGCACCGAGGGCGTGCTGCCGTATTACGAAGCCGTCGTCTTCGACGAGGCGCATGCGCTGGAGGACGCGGCCAGCGGCCACTTCGGCGTGGGCGTTTCGAACTACCGGTTGGAGGAGCTGGCGCGCGACGCGGTGGCGTCGTTGAAGGAGGACGACTCCAGGCACGCGATGCTGCGCGCGCTGACGGCGCGGCTGCGCACCGGCGCGGATGCGTTCTTCGCGCAGGCGCCCCGGGCGCTGGGGCTGTCCGGCAACGAGGCGTCGGTGGCGTTGCAGCCGGAGACGATGGGCAAGCTGTCCACGGCGCTGGAGGGCGTGCGCGAGGGCCTGGCGGCGTTGTCCGCGTTCACCGCGGGCGAGCGTGAGCCGGAGCTGGCCGCGATTACGCGCCGCGCGGACGAGCTGGAGGAGCAGCTCTCCTTCCTGGAGAAGGCGGAGTCGTCGGACCACGTGTACTGGGCGGAGCAGCGCGGCAAGGGCCTGTTCCTGCGCGCCAGTCCGATTGACGTGGCGAAGGAGCTGCGCGAGCGGATGTACGGCGCGCTCGATACGGTGGTGTACACGTCCGCGACGCTGGCGGCGGAGAGCCGCTTCGACTTCTTCGCCCGGCGGATGGGGTTGTATGGCGAGGATGGCCAGACGGTGACGCGCGTGCGCACGCTGGCGGTGCCCAGCCCGTTCGACTATCCGCGCCAGTCCGCGCTGTACCTGCCCACGCACCTGCCGGACCCGAGCGCCCCGGGCTTCATCGAGGCGGCGGCGGAGGAAATCGTCCAGCTCTGCGAGGTGACGGGGGGCCGGGCCTTCGTGCTCTTCACCTCGCTGCGCAACATGGTGCGCGCGTATGAGCTGGCGGCGGGGCGGCTGCCGTACCAGGCGCTGCTCCAGGGGGAGCGGCCCAAGCAGCAGTTGCTGGAGGCGTTCCGCGACACGCCGAGCGTGCTCTTCGCGGCGCACAGCTTCTGGGAGGGCGTGGACGTGCCGGGAGACGCGCTCAGCCTGGTCATCATCGACCGGCTCCCGTTCGCCTCGCCGGGAGACCCGCTGGTGGCCGCGCGAATCAAGCAGCTCCAGACGCGAGGGGAGGAGCCCTTCGAGCAGTACCAGCTCCCCCAGGCGGCGCTGGCCCTGCGTCAGGGCTTCGGGCGCCTGATTCGGACCCAGTCCGACAAGGGCATCGTCGCGATGTTGGACCGGCGCATCCTCACCAAGGCGTACGGGCGTGTCTTCCTGGACAGCCTCCCCGACGCGCGGCGGCTGGACGACCTGGTGGAGCTGAGCCGCTGGTTCAACGGCCCGGTGCGCCCGGTGCGAGCCTTGCGTTCGGTGGAGTGAGCCGGGTTTTTTCGGGCGAAATTGCCCGAGAATCCGGCTCGGTTCGTATGCCATCGGCCGGGTCTGCTGCCCACGGCCGTCCTCGCACCCCAGAGCCCTGACGTGGACTGTCCGGTCCTTTCATTCCCGCGCCTCGTCCTGTTCGCCGCCGTGGCGCTGGTGTGTGCGTGTGAGCCCATCTCGCTGTCTCCCATTGCGTCGGACCCGGCGGACTCGGGCTCCGGCTCGGACGACGGGGGCGACGGTACGGGGGGGAATGACCCGGATGGAGGTGAGGAGCTCGGTGCTCCGGACGGTGGGGGTCCGATTCCGGAGGACGCGGGAGTGGACGGTGGGCCGCGAATCCCCCGTCCCCCGCTGGGCGATGGAGGGGTGGATGCGCGGATGACGGAGTGGAACACCTGCGTGTGGGGGTGGCAGTCGCGGACGGTGCTTCCGCTGGGGAACGACCGGGGTTATCCGCAATTCGCGCTGGATGCGGACGGCGAGGCGTACCTGGTCGAGTACACCGGCGAGGTCCTGCGGGTGGTGACCACGAAGCCCTGGCGCGTGTTCGCCGACATGGAGGTCGTGGGAGGGCAATGGTGGTTGGGTGGCATCCGGGTGGATGCGTCGGGTGACCTCCACCTGGCCCTCAACCCGCGGTTCGATGACCTGGTGGCGGTGGTCCCCACCGATATCCTCCACCACTCCGAGGGCCGTTGGGAGCGTGTTCGGCTGTCGAGTGGTTGGGTGCGCGCGTTCGACCTGGATGCGTCGGGGCGGTTCCATGTGCTCTCGCTGGTGGATGCCGAGAAGCATCGAATCAACTACGTGCAGGGTCGCATCGGTGATGTGACGGTCGTCGACACGGGCCTCGAGCTGGGCGTGATTTTCACCCACCTGTCGATGCGCGTGGATGCCCGGGGCAAGGTCCATGTGACGTATGAGGGTGGGGCCTCCGCTGGCCGTCCTGTCATCTATTACGCCACGAATGCCTCGGGGACCTGGGTGAAGGAGCAGGTCGCCGCCGAGGGGGCGTTGCCGGTCATCGCGCTGTCGCCAGCAGGGGTGCCGCATATCCTCTGGGCGAGTGTGGGCGTCGTGAGTCTGAGCACTCGGAGTGCCGAGGGGGAGTGGTCCACGACCGTGCTTCCCTTCGAGGGGGGCGGGGAGATGAGGATCTCCTCGTCGGGCGTGGTGCATGTGCTGCGCAATCTGGGAAGGCAGTTGGAGTATCGCAACAACGCGCAAGCGGGTTGGGTGGCGAACACGGTCGTTGCTCGGGAGGCCAGTTCCCTGAATCTGCCCTTCTATGACTGGGCCCTGGAGGTGGACGCCCGGGGCCGCGCGCATGTCATGTACTCCGAGCTGGTCGAAGACGGGGTGCGAATGCTCCGGCGCATCGGCTATTCGCGGCAGTGTCCGTGAGCGTCAAGGGGCATCGCGAAGTCGCAGGCCCACGCGCGCGAGCAGCGGCGGCCCCAGCGTGTCCACTCCCGCGCGGCCCGCCAGGTACTCGCGGTCGAAGAGGTTCTCCACCGCGGCGAACAGGTCCACCTTCCAGAAGAGGCGCCGACTGACGGCGGCGTCCACGACGAGCGCTCCACCCATGCCTCGCTCGTTGAGGTCATCCTCGAACTGAGGACCGGTGACGCGCAGTTGCACGGTGGCGGTGACGAGAGATGGGTCCTCGAACGTGAGGCTGGCGGCGCCTCGGTGTCTGGGGTCTTGCGCGAGCTGTCTGCCGACGAGCGCCGGCTGTCCGGGCGCATCCGTGACGGTGGGGTCCACGAAGGTGTACCCGAGGAGCGCGGTCCACTGGCGCGACAATCTCCAGTCGAGACTGGTCTCCACTCCGCGCACGCGGGCCTTGCCCAGGTTCTGGCGCTCACGGCCCGAGCCATCGGGGAGCGTGACGTTCGTGATGGGGTCCTCGAGCACGTTCCAGAAGCCGGTGACGCGGGCGGTGAGCGTGCGAAGGGGTTCGACTTCCACACCGGCCTCCGCGCCCCACAGACGCTCCGCGCCGAGGTTCGCGTTGGCGGCGGTGAACACGGTGCCGACCTGGAAGGGACGATAGAGCTCGTTGAGCGTCGGTGCGCGGAAGGCCCGATACCCGGAGGCACGCAGCGTGACAGCGTCCCAGGGGCGCAAGCGCACGCCCAGCCGTGGACTGAGCTGGTTCTCGGTGCGGTCCTCGAAGGGCGTGGTGTCCACCGTGCCGCTGGCTCGTTCGACTCGCTGAAGTCCTTGGGTGTTTCGCCAGACGTCGAAGCGGAGCGCCGCGGACAACTCCAGGGCGGAGGTGATGGCGTAGAGGTCCTGGAGGAACACGCCACCGGTCCACTGCGTGCCGCCAGCATCGCGGGCGAGGACGGTGTCCGGAGTCTGCGTGGGCGGGAAGACCTGCTCGCGGGAAGTGCCCGCCATGCGCCGGGCATCGAGACCGGCGGAGAGCTGATGGGTGCCTCCCGCGTTCCAGCTCGGAGCCGTCCACACGAGCGAGGCGCCCTGGTCATCCGCGGGGACGTCCTGGGACGCGGCGAGGGACTCGGCGACGCGGTCCTGGGCGACGCGGGCGCGGTTCTGTTCGAAGCGCAGGGCTCGGCCGAAGAGGTCCAGGGAGAAGGTGCCCAGCGTGTCGGTCTGGAGTCGAGCACCCGCGCCGAACCGCGCCAGCTCCACGCGAGCGGTGGTGAAGCGGGTGCCGCCGTTCTGGTTCTCACGGAAGAGGTTGGCGCGAGCGGACAGCGTCAGTGCGTCGGAGGCCTGGGCTTCCACGCGGCCGTTGAGGACGACGTGATTGCTGGGCGTGTCGCTGTCGATGGCACCACGCTGGCCTGGGGTGACGATGCGGTAGCCGTTGCTCGTGAGCAGCTCGGTCTCGACGGCGGCGGCGATGGCCCCCCAACGTTGGGCTCCGCGTGCGGCGAGGAGACCGGTGTCGCGGTTGCCGTAGGAGACGTCCGCGTCGAGTGCCGGGCCGGTGATGGGCCGAGAGATGAGCTGCACGACGCCACCGAGCGCGGAGCTGCCATAGAGGGCGGAGCCGCCACCGGGGACGACCTCGATGCGCTCCAGTCCGAGTCGAGGCAGCGAGCGCCAGAAGACCCATCCACCGAGCGGGTCATTGACGGGAACACCGTCCAGCAGGACGAGCGTGCGAGAGACGCCGGACGGAGCAAGGCCCCGCAGGTTGAGGCCCTGGGCAGTCGGGTCGGAGACGAGGCTCGGCGTGCGGCGGAAGGTGGCGACCGAGGGCAGGGAACGGACGAGGGTGTCCTGCGTCAGCGTGGGACTGCGATCGATTTCTTCACGAGGGAGCACCACGGTGGTGGCGGGCACATCTCGCACGGGGCGCGGAAGGCGCGTTCCCGTGACGACGGTGCGTGACGATGCGCTTGTCTCGTTTGGCGGTACTGCGCTTGATGGCGCCTCAGAGGAAGCGGGCACATCGGCGACGGGACGAGAAGGCGCTTCAGGCTGCGAGGGGGCCTCGGCGAAGGCGCGGGAGGCCGCCTGCTCCATGGGCGCATCGACAGCGACACGAGGGGACGTCTCAGGCGCCGTGGGTACATTCTCGGCGGGCCGCTCCGGAACAGGCGTGGAGGGGCCGTCGGAGCTGGTGGTGCGAGTGCGCGACTCAGGAGACGAGGATGGGCCGATGACGGTGTTCCGCGCGCCGGGCTCCGTCGTCGTTGTTCCGGTGTCCGGTGTCTGGGCCCAGGCCAGTGAAGAGAGCAGAACCCAGGGAACCACGAGCCGATGAGGCGATGACGGGATGCGTGACGACCTGCGCGACATGTCTGACGGTTCCCTTTCGGTCCTGGCGCTCTCGGCGCGTCAGTATGTCCCCACCTCGTATACGGGCGACCGCTGAGCGTCATGGGGCGAATCGAGGCCGAGTGGTATCGTCCAGTTCGCAACGCGCGAGGGGGCGGTTCGGATGTGTGGTCAGGACGTGCTGGGACGGGCTTCACACCCGCGAGGTGGAGTGATGCGGGTGCTCGCCGCGCGGAGACTCAATGACAAGGACTGCGCGGTCTCCCTCGATGTGACCGGGTCCCGTTACGAACTCGTGGCCGAGCGCATCTGGGAACCTGAGGAGGGGATGGGACTGGCGTTGAGCGATTTCTCGCCCCCGCGTGTCTTCGCCGAGTTGCCGCTCAGCGCGCGCCAGGTTCGTGAGCTGGTTCGCGCGGCGGTCCTCACTCACCGGGGAGAAATCCTGGCGTTCCCGCTGGAGGTTCCCGAGTAGCGAGCAGCCGAGCTCTCACCCGCTCGTGTCGCGCGGTGCGAGGCCGCGCACGGTGTGCACCGCGGTGTCCACCTCCGCGAGGATGCGACGCGCGTGGAGCAGGAACACCTCTCCGGCGGGCAGCAGGCTCATTCCCTGTCGCGTGCGCTCGAAGAGCGGTGTGCCGAGCTCATCCTCGAGTGCGAGGATGTGGCGGCTCAGGGGCGGCTGGGTGAGATGGAGCCGGCGGGCGGCGCGGCCCACGTGCCGCTCCTCGGCCACCGCGACGAAGGACTGGAGGTGGGTGATGCTCACGGCCCCAGGTTAGCGCGATCGCCCCTTTCGCGCACCCCCGCCCCCGAGCGCGATACCGAAACAGCATTGGACGCTGAAGGCCCCCGGAGACACCTTGGCTCCCCATGGGAACTCCATTGTTCAAGGGCACCGAGGTGGAGCGTCTGCGTCTCGCGGGCGCGGCGGCGGCGGGCACGCTCGCCTGGGTCGCGGGGAAGCTGACGCCGGGCATCTCCACGGGGGACATCAACGAATGGGTGCGCGAGGACACTGCTCGTCGAGGCGGCACACCCAGCCAGCTCGGCTACCACGGCTTCCCCGCGACGGTGTGCACCAGCCGCAACCACGTCGTCTGTCATGGCGTCCCGAATCCACACGAGAAGCTGGCGCTCGGGGACATCATCAACGTGGATGTCACCACGTGCCTGGACGGCTACCACGGAGACACGTCGGCCACGTTCTGCATCGGTGAAGTGTCCGATGATGCTCGGCACGTGGTGGACGTGGCGCGCCGGTGTCGCGATGTGGGCGTCTCCGTCGTGCGTCACGGTGCTCGGATGGGCGACATCGGCGCGGCCATCCAGGAACTGGCGGAGCGGGAAGGGTGCAGCATCGTTCGGGAGTTCGGCGGGCACGGCATCGGACGCTCCATGCACGCGCCGCCCCACGTGCCCCACTTCGGCACGAAGGGCACGGGCATCACCCTGCGCTCCGGCATGGTGCTCACCATCGAACCGATGGTGAACCTGGGCCGCCCCGAGATTCGAATGCTCTCGGACGGGTGGACGGTGGTGACCGACGACGGCAGCCTCTCCGCGCAGTTCGAGCACACCATCCTCGTGACGCGCGAGGGCTGCGAGGTGCTCACCCCGTACCCAGGTGCATACCCCCTGATTCCATCCGCCTCCCCTCCGTCACAACCCGAGGCCCGCTGAGTCGAGCCAGCTCACGGGCCTGTTCAGTGATGCACCCTGGATGCACTGTCGCCGTCACTCGCGCTGAATCCCCCGAGCCTCCGGCTGTTTGATGCCGACGGGAATTGAGGCTAGACGTGAGGCCTGCGAGTGGGGACCGCATGCGCGCACGAGGCGACCAGGTCGGAATCGGGAGTGTGGTGCTGGGCGTCGTCCTGCTCGCGGCGGGAATCCCCCTGCTGGTGCCTAGGCACCTGTTGCGTGAGGACTCCGCGGCCGTGAGCCAACGGGAGCCGAACCCGGTGGCTCGGCTCGAAACACCTCCTGTCCCGCGCAAGGATTCACAGGAGTCTGTTCTTCACGTCGAACAGGTCCAGGGCCCTGGTGGCCTCACGGTGGAGGTGGCGACTCCCGCTCCCGCGACGTCTCCGCTGACGCGGTTCGCGAAGGACGCGTTGGTGCCGCTGACACCGGACGAGGAGGCCTTGCTGCGCGAGGAACCCGTCGACGACCTGGCAACGCTCGTGACGCGAACGGAGCGAGCCTTCCAGGACGCGAGCCCCGAGACGCGTGCGCGCCAGGAGCGGCGCTATCTCGCCGCGCTCAACCTCGTCGCGAAGCTCTCCGCCCCACCGGCGGAAGACACGCACGCGAGGGACCAGGACGCGCGCTACCAGCAGGCGCTCGCGCGAGAGCAGGGGAAGTGGAGAGACCTCTCGCCCGAGGAGCAAGCGCGCGCGCAGGAGACCTTCAAGGAGTGGTTCTTTCAGGGGGAGCAGAAGCGATGAAGTCGTTCATGGGGGCGCTTCGCGCGGTGTTGCTGCTGGCGCCGATGATGGCGTGGGCGGGACCGCACTACGTGGCATCACGGGACTGGGGCAGCTTCATCTGGCTGAGCACCTGGCTCGACGCGGGACAGACGTACACCTTCGAGACGCGAGACCTGACGGGCTCCGCACCGGACACCGTGTTGCACGTGCTGCGCGACAGGAGTGGCTGGAGCCAGGTGGCGGTGAGTGACGACTGCCAGGGGAACACGCGCTCGTGTGTGACGTTCGTCGCGCCGGACTCCGGCTACTACCGCGTCTGGGTGCGTGCCTATGCGGATGGGCGCGGAGGCACGGCGAGCCTCTATCGCAACGGGACGCTGCTCCTGTCGCAACAGCCCTTCGGCGGCGTGCCGCTCCTCTTCGCGTGGAATGCCAAGGACACCTTCAGGGCTTCTGCCACGAGCCCCGGTGGAGGGGACCATCTGCTCTTCCTGCTGCGCTCCAATACCGAATACCTCCAGCACGATGACGACAACGGGCCGAAGTACTACCCGCTCGTCACCGCGACGAGCGCGCAGAACGTCGGCACCCAGCGCGTGGTGGTGGGGCGCTATCCAGGCAGCGCGGGCACTGCGACCTTCGTCCACGACGAGGAACTCTGGTCCACCATCTTCGACGACAACGACGGTGACGAGGACGGGCTCTCGGACTCGCTCGAGCCGCTCATTGGCCTGAGTCCGAACAACGAGGACTCGGATGGGGACTCGATAGCGGACACGCTGGAGGTGTTCGGAAACGACGGCTTCTCCTTCTCCGAGTGGGGCAGCCCCACGGCGAGAGACCTCTACGTGGAGATCGACTGGATGCAGCACCCGACGAACCCGTACCTCACGCGGCAGCCATACGCGGGCCTGGCGGCGGACGCGGCGGCGGTGTTCGCCCAGGAGACGGGCGGGAGCGTGCGACTGCATTCCTTCATCGACAGCGTGCTGCCCTGGTACGAGGTGGTCTGTTACGGGAGCTGCCCTGGTGGCGTGGACTTCTACGCGCTGAAGCAGAGCGCCTTCTCGTCAGCGAATCCGGAGCGTCGGCCGTACTTCCACTACGCGATGTGGGCCAACCGGCACTCGAGCCTCACGAGTTGCTCCTCCGGCAAGGCCGAGTTGCTGGGCAACGACCTCATCATCAGCATGGGCTGCTTCAGCAGCCCGAGCATCCAGGAGCAGCGCGGCACCTTCGTCCACGAACTGGGCCACAACCTGAACCTGGACCACAACGGCAATGACGTGGCGGGGCAGTACAGCGTGGTGCACGACAGCGTGATGAACTACCGCTACCAGTTCGCGGGCGTGAGCAACTCCGGGTGGCACTCGTACTCGTTTGGAGACAACGGGTGCGCGGCGTGCGGTTCGTCACCGAAGGCGGAGTGTGTCGACTGTCGCGATGGTTTCCTGGGCTGCGGCTTCCCGGGCTGCGGCTCCTGCGACTGTGACGTGGGGGAGTGGGGCTCTCTGGAGCTCGACTTCTCCGACGATGGCGACGCGGATGACGGCGCGGGCCGAGGCTCGAAGCGCTCACTGATGCCCCGCTATCTGCCGGACGACAAGGGTGGCCCCGCGCGCTTCCAGCCGAGGGTTCCGCACGAGGAGTCCTCACTGGTGAGACGGCGTGACGATGTCCGCCGCAAGCGGGAGCGGCTCATGTCACGAGGCCGCGTGGAGGGCCGCGACTTCCATGTGTCGGCGGATGGAACGCTGCTGTACGCGGAGTGCCTCTGAGCGAGTTTGAGAGAACGCGCCCGTTGCGAAGCGCACGGACCTGGGTGCTGGGGTTCCTGCTGATGCAGGGCGCTTGTTGGTTGCGGCCCGAGCCCGCATCGACGGACGGAGGACCTGGGGTCGCCGCTCGGTCCGAAGCCACTCCGCGTTCCTCGGCCGGCGCGGACCGCGTGTCGACCGATGCTGGTCTCGCCACGTCGGGTGTGGCTTCACCGGACGCCAGTCGTGGACTTCTCGCGGCGAGCGATTCGCCCCGCCCCTCGGAATCGACGCCGGACGGAGGCGCGTCCATCCGCATGTCGGAGGCACCTGACGCGTGCGCGGACGTGTGGCGCGCGGCGCGGGTGGACGTGGCCTTCAAGGAGACACCGGAGGCGCGCTCCATCGAGCGCACGGGCCCACGGCTGGAGCGACGGTTCAAAGTGGATCGACAGCTCCGAGGGGCGTACCGACATGAAGACCAGTGGGCCTCGGTGCTGGAGTACGAGGCGGGTGGCACTCGGGGCGGCGTGAGCTACGGGCTCACGGTTCCAGAGGTCCTCACGGACCTGACGGGGAGGACCGTGAGCTGGACCAGCCATCGTGAGCCCGCGAGCTGTGTCTCCAGCAAGGGAGACCATCCCGAGCTCCTCTCGGGCGACACGCTCCGCGACGCGGAGGGGCAGCTCCTGCTGCTCACGGTGCCGAGCGCGCCCACCACGCCGGACGGTGACGTGTTGCTTCCCACGGGGCTCGTGCCCGAACTGCGCGTCCGCTGGGAACTCGCGGGCTGCGAGCGGCGAAAGGGCACCCGCACCCAAGGCGCGCGGCTTCGGTTCGAGGACGCCCGGAAGCGCGGTGCCTCGCCCGTCACCGTCTCCGTGGGGGAGACGAAGCGACTCGTGCTCGGCAAGGCCCGCTACGAGGTCCGCGTGGTGAGCGCGCAGGCGGACACCGAGGACCGCTGCGGACAGGCGGTGTTCACGGTGTTCCGCGAGGGGCTCCGCGAACGGCAACAGTGAGGCCGCGACCGGACGATGCTCACTCGGCCACGTACAGTCGGCTCGGGGTGCCCTCGTAGTCGGTGATGCGCTCGAACTTCAGCCCGAGCCGCTCCGCGACGCGAAGGGAAGCCGTGTTCTCGGGATGGATGATGGCGACCAGGGGGACGTCCGGGAGGTGTCGCCGGGCCTTCTCCACGGCGACGCGGGCGACTTCCGTCGCATAGCCCGAGCCCTGCGTCTCGGGCGCGAGCCGATAGGCGAGGTTCAGCACCGTCCGACCTTCGAACAGCTTGTGGCGCACGCCGCAGAGACCCACGACGACGCCCGGGGCCTCGCGCCTCTCCACGGCCCAGTACCCCACGCCGTGTTTCGCCCAGTCGCTCAGCCACAGCGCCAGCAGCTCCTTCGCCGAGTCCAGCGTGCGCAAGGGGCCGGAGGGATTGAAGCGAGCCGTCTCCGGATTGCCATGGAGCGCGAATACCGCCTCCGCGTCACTGTCGCGGAAGGGGCGAAGCAGCAGCCGCTCCGTCGTCGCGCTCTCGAAGCCCTGAAGCATGGTCGGGCATCATGTTCCGCGCCGCTCGCCCGCGCACGTGGGTTCGTCGAGGTTCGACAACCCATTCACGGTCCGTGCGCGCCACCGGCAGGCAGCGTGCTCAGTCGGGGGACTGGAGGGAGGGCCGCGAGCGTCGCGGTGAGGTCTCCGCCCAGGCGATGGAAGGCCCGCAGGAAGGTGAGGGTAGGCTCGCGGGTCGATGCGGGTTCGCAGACGGGCTTCTTCGAGTGTGGAGGCCAGGGCCGAACGCCCACGTCATCCAGGAAGGTGAGCACGTCATGCACTCCCATCAGCAGCCGGGGTGTCTTGTGTCCGTGGAGTACCAGGTGGCGTCGGCCGTCGCGTCCATGCCTCCAACTCCAACTGCTGGCGCTGGCCCGCTTGAGATAGCCGTTGAAGGCTTTCTGTCCGCCGGGGACTTGCAGCAGTCCGCGAAGGATTTGCGCCATCACCCCTCGGTCCGAGAGGGGCTTTCTCCTCCACGGGGTCCTGTTGACGCCCCACCTTCGCGGGAGGTCGATGGTGCTCAGGAAGTGCTCCTCCCTCTTCAAGTGGGAGAGCGCGTGACGTCCGATGAGTCCCTCCGGGAGCGTCTTGCGTATCAGCTCCGCGCGCAGGTCTCGGGGCTCGTCTAAAGTCCGTTGCTTCGCCCAGCGGATGAAGGGATTGACCTTGTCCCCGTCTCGTCGCCGCGCCACCACCCACCTCAGCTCCAAGGATGCGTCCTCATCCAGCTCCGCGCAGTCCTCGGCGAGTTCGGGGGCTCTGATGAGCTGGGCGATCCGGGTCCTCGCGGTGCGGCGGGTGCTCCGAGTCACGATCGCGCGGTTCTCGCGCGCCTGCTGACGCTTCGTCGATGGCAGCAGACTGCGTGCCATCTCGAAGGCCTTGTCCTTGCCTTGGCGCATCCTGGGGCTCCTTGGAGCCCCAGCGACGACGCGGCTTCGCATCCCTGACGCGACGGGAAGCTCGGAGGACTACGCCTTCATCGACTCCGGCAGCACCCAGTCCGGTTTGAGGCGCTGGATGACCTTGGCCAGGTTCTCCTTGTCCTGGGCCTTCTCCAGCGCGGCGTCGGGCGTGATGATGTTGTCGCGCACCAGCCGCTCCAGGTGCATGTCGAGCGTCTGCATGCCCTGGCCCTGGCCGGCCTGCATCTTGGACGCAATCTGGAAGACCTTGCCCTCGCGAATCATCGCGGCGATGGCCGCGCCGCCCACGAGGATTTCCAGCGCCGCCACGCGGCCCTTGCCGTCCGCCGTCTTGATGAGCTGCTGCGCGACGATGCCCGCCAGGCTCTCCGCCAGCATGCCGCGCACCTGCTGCTGCTCGTCCGCCGGGAACGAGTTGATGATGCGGTCGATGGTCGCCGGCGCGCTGTTGGTGTGCACCGTGGCGAACACCAACACGCCGAAGCTCGCCAACTGGAGCGCCAGCTTCATCGTCTCGTTGGTGCGAAGCTCGCCGATGAGGATGACGTTCGGGTCCTCGCGGCCCGCCGAGCGGATGGCCGTGGCGAAGCTCGACGCGTGAGGCCCCACCTCCCGGTGCGTCACCTGCGCCCGCGCGGACTCGTGCACGAACTCCACCGGGTCCTCAATGGTGAGGATGTGCGCGGGGCGCGTCTGGTTGATGTGGTTCACCATGCCCGCGAGCGTCGTGGACTTGCCGCTGCCCGTGGGGCCCGTCACCAGCACCAGCCCGCTGCGGCGCTCGGCCAGCTTGCGGACGATTTCGGGCGTCTTCAGGTCATCCAGCGTGAGGACCTTGCTGGGGATGGTGCGGAACACCGCCCCCAGGCCCGTCTGCTTGTAGAAGTAGTTCGCGCGGAAGCGGGCCTTCGTCCCGTAGCCATAGGCGAAGTCGAGGTCCAGCTCCTCGAGAATCTGCTGCTTCTGCGTCGGGTTGATGAGCTCGAACAGGAGCCCTTCGACTTCCGGAATCGTGAGGGGCTCCTCGCGAAGCGGCGTCAGCTCGCCACGGATGCGGCCCATGGGGGGATAGCCGGTGCTCAGGTGCAGGTCGCTGCCCTTCTGCTCCAGCAGCATGTCGAAGAGCGCGGCGATGCGCGGCGTGGTGCTCATCTCAGCTCCCCTTCCTTCCCATCAGCGAGCCCATCTTGCTGAGCAGCCGGGCGCTGTCCTGCTGCGTCTCCGGCGCCGACACGGCCGTCGTGCCCGGCCGCTTCCCCGTCACCACCGCCTCCAACTCGTCCGGGTTGTCCACGAAGCCCTTGGCCACTTCCAGCTTCACCTTCTGCGCGCGCACCAGGTCCGCCATCGAGTCCTCGAAGCGGATGATGCCCAGGCTCTTGCCGCGCTGCTGGAGCGAGGGAATCTGGTACGTCTTGTTGTCGCGGATGAGGTTGCCCAGCGCCACCGAGCCCGGCAGCACCTCCGCCGCGGCCACCATGCTCTTGCCGTCCGCGCTCGCCATCAGCCGCTGGCTGACGATGAGGCGCAGGCCGCTCGACAGCGACAGGCGCACCTGCTGCTGGTCCGCCGGCGGGAAGAGGTCGATGAGCCGGTCAATCGTCTTCGCCGCGCTCGGCGTGTTCATGGTGCTGATGAGCAGGTGGCCCGTCTCCGCGGCGGCCAGCGCCATGCGCACCGTCTCCGTGTCGCGCAGCTCGCCCACCACGATGACGTCCGGGTCCTCGCGCAAGCTGCCCTTGAGCGCGCTGGCGAACGTCCTCGTGTGCGCGCCCACTTCGCGCTGGCTGATGAGCGCCTTCTTGCGCGGGTGGACGAACTCCACCGGGTCCTCCACCGTGAGCACGTGGTGGGACGTCTCGCGGTTGATGAGGTCCACCAGCGCCGCCAGGGTGCTCGTCTTGCCGTGGCCGGACGGGCCCGTGACGACGATGAGGCCCTGGTGGTGGTGCGTCGCCTTGGCGATTTCGACAGGCAGCCCCAGCGACTCCAGCGTGGGGATGTCGCGCGCAATCACCCGGAAGGTGCCCTTGAGGCCCGTGCGGTGGCGCGAGACGTTGACGCGAAAGCGCCCCATCTCCGGTGAGTCGAGCGAGAAGTCACAACTGCCCTCGCGCACGAGCACCGGGCGCAGTCGCTCCGGCACCACCGGCATCAACATGCCCTCCACCCGCGCCGCATCCAGCGCGCCGCCCTGGGGCACCAGCTCTCCGGCGAGGCGGAAGAGCACGGGGCGCTCGGCCACGACGTGCACGTCGCTGGCGCGGCTGCCGCGCCCCTGCTCCAGCACGATGGCCAGGTCCCTGGCCCCTCCCGACATGCGCGACGTCGCCAGCGAGCGCGCGGCCTCCTGGGCACCCGTGGGCGCATACCCGGCGCTCTGCGGCGCGGCGGCGGGAGCCGAAGGCGCTGGGGCATATCCGGGCGAGGGAGCGGCGGTCGGCGCGGGCGTATACCCGGCGCCCTGGGGCGCGGCGGTGGGCGCGGGCGCATACC
>NZ_JABXEM010000163.1:0-26050 GCF_013372595.1 Myxococcus sp. AM011 | reverse complement strand
CTCATACACCCCCAGGGCGCCCCCAAACTCCCCGTCGTCCCATCCGACGAGACAAGCCTCTCCCATGGCTTCGAGGACGGACGCGGAATCCCCCCCAGGCACGGCTGCACAGGGACTCCCATGTGGGGGCGCCTTCGGCTTGTCCCAGTGCAACTGGACGGAGGTGTGCCCCTCCTCGCACACCGTCCACTCCCCGCTTCGTCCTGGAATGAGGCGGGCGCAGTCGATGGAGTCCGCCGGCCGCACCTCCTGGTCAGAGCGCCATTCCAGGGCCAACCTCGCGTGGATCCGCGCCACCGGCGAGGCGTGTACCGCCACCACCTGCTGCAGCAGCGGCTTCACCTCCTCCGCATGCGCCTGGAAGGAGTAGCTGCCCAGCGCATCAACCGCCGCGGCCTGGACTTCGCTGTGCGGCGCGTCCACCGCCTGGCGCAGCGCATCGAGAGCGGCTGAATCTCCGACGCGTCCAAGGGCCTCCGCTGCCCGCGCGCGCTCCCACCCTTCGTCCCCCGTGGCCAGCAGCCGCAGCAGCGGCTCCGTCGCGGCTGGCCGCGCCACGGGCCCCAGGGACGCGAGGCTCGTGAGGGCCCGGGCACGGCATTCAGGCGCGGCGAGCTGCTCAAGGACGCCCGGCACCGCAGCAGGACTCCCGAAGGCCACCAGCGCCTGCAGCGCCACGGGTGTGAGGCGCACGTCCCCCCTCTGTAGCGCCTGCAGCACCTCGGGCGCGGCCTTCTCCCCTTGGCGCCCGTAGGCCGCCAACACCGAAGCCACGTAGGCCGCGCGCGGGGTGCACCCGTCAAAAACCGCCTCGCAGCCTGGCGCGGGGGCCGCCGGGCAGGACATCCCGGGTGGGCGCCGGAGAGCGGGCTCCGCCAGCTCCCTCGCGAGGAGCGTCCGCAGGCGCAGGACGAAAGTCTCCGTGTACATGGAGCCGCGCCGGGCGAGCACGTGGCGCACCAGCACCAGCGCCTCCCAGCTCGACTCAGGATTCTCCAGTACCCCCACCAGCACCGGGGCCAACGTCGGGCCGAGGTGCTCCAGCGTCGACGTGGGCGACTCCAGGAGGTGACGCAGAATGGCTGGAGCTGCTCGCTCGTCATCGAGGGAGGAGAGCGCGTGCAGGGCCATCCCACGGGGCTCCCGCTCATACGCATCAAGCAGCGCGGGCAAGGCGCTCTTGGCCTTCTCCCCCATGTTCGCCAGTGCCTGTACCGCACCGCCGCGGACGCGGGGCTCCGGGTGCTCAAGCAGCGAAATCAACCGGGGGACGACGTCCTCCCCCGCGCGCCCCAACTTCCAGGCGGCACACGCCTGCTCCGGTGCCGGCCACTTCTCCCCGGTGTCGGGGCCGTGGAGTTCCTGCAGCAGAGAAAGGCACGCGTCAGTGCCCTCGCAGCAACCCTCCCACGTCATGACGTCGTCCCGCTTCCACGTGTGCCGGGCGCACCCCAACGCCAGCGCCACCACCGCGCACACGAGCCCAGCCAACCACCGGGGGCGCCCGGACTTCACCACTCCCTCCATGTCATCGCCTCTCATTCTCCCCTCTCGGTGAAGGGACTTCGAAACCAACGCTTCAGCCAATCACGCACCACCCAGCGAACGAGTGCCGCGCCCGAGGGCCTTCACAACGCGCGTGCCGGCCACCCAGTCGTGAAGGCATCGCCGCTCCTCCCCGACAATGAAGAGCGCATCCATGAGGCCGAACCAGACGCAGTAACCGCACAGCGCCATCGGGAGCGCATTCCGCAGCAGGGCAATGCGCCACACCTCCGCCGGAAGTCCGTCTCCTCGGACGACTCGAATTCCCAAGAGCCGCTTGCCGAGGCTCGCGCCAGTGCCTCGAATCAGGCTCGCCTGCACGAGCAACACGAGGAGCGCCGGAGCGTAGACGGCTGGAGCCTTCATCGCCGCTTCGCCCGGAATGGCCAGGCACCGAAGCACGCCCAGGAACAGGGACGGAAGCAGGAGCGCCGCCCCATCGACAAGGCATGCCGCGAGCCGGGCCCAGCACGTCGCCAGCTCCGGAGCCGCATGAAGGCACCGGAAACACAGGCCCGCCCCCAACGCGGCACAGAAGGCACAGGTGAAGGTGCCGCAACGAGTACAGGCAAGGGCGGCAGAGAAGCCTGGATGCTCGGAGCATTCGGCTTCCGAAATCGATTCAAGGGCCTCGCGGAAGTCGGACATGGAGGGCCGCAGCACAGCTACGCTCGCCCCGTGCGGCAAGTTCCTTCAGCGAGAAATCCCCGCCCGCACCCACAAATGCAACCCAACAGGTACAATCTCCTTGACCATGATGGCAGGCCGCTTGCCACCTGCTGGTTACCGCGACGCCCGGATTTGCTGTTGGGGGGGGACCGCCCTGCCCAAATAAACGAGGCCCCTGGAGGGCGCTACTCCAGGGCGGCTCCTCCAAGAAGGTGCCCACGTCCAGCGGGTTGAGTGTGAACAATCTCGGTCGCCGTGCCATACGTGCGTTACGACGAGCGAGCGGGGAACACACGGGCCGGCGAGTAGTTATGCCGACGAAAAAGGCGGCAGAACAACCAAGGATACGGTCCGAACTTGTCCCGGACGCCAAACGGGGTGAGGAGTTATCCTTGGCCATGTTCCTGGGCGCTGCAGTCAGCCCCGGCCCCCATTGCAGGTAACCTCAAACGCGCACCTCCTGTCCTGGGACTCCAATCCTGGTAAAAGGCGGGAGTGCCTCGTGAACAAAGATGGCTAGGGCGCGCGATGGTAGGCCCGCGCTGGCTCGCGTACCTGGGGGCCGTTGGCCCAACTCAAGAGCATTCGCACCACGCGTTCCAGCTCGTTCGCGCCGCTGAGGGACTGCTTGCGCTCGTAGATGCGCGCGGACGCCGCGCGGAGGGGACGGTGGCCGTCATTCCTCCGGACACCGCTCATCGCATTGAACACGGGGCAGCGCGTGCGTTGCTCGTATTCGTGGACCCGGACGGCCTAGTTGGCCGCAGGTTACGACAGCTCGAAGTGGGCACGGCTTCAGCAGAGTGGATTCATGCGGGGACGCCTCTACTTCGTGTGCCGCATCCAGCCGAGCTGGTGCGTGCGGATGACTGGGTGCGACTTGTGGAAGAGTCGCTGATGCGATTGGTAGGTGAGGCAATCTCCCCCGGCGCGGTGCATCCTGCGATAAAGCGCCTTGTTACGCTCCTCCCGGGGCGCATCGAAGCGGGAGATGTGAGCCAGCGCGCGCTCGCACAGGAGGTAGGGCTGTCCGCTGGGCGCTTCGGTCATCTTTTCTCTACCAGCATTGGCATCCCGCTGCGTCCCTACATCCTTTGGCTTCGCCTCCGTCGGGCGACAGAAGCCTTTCAGGGCGGCGCGACTCTCACCCAAGCCGCTCACGTCGCGGGCTTCACGGACAGCTCGCACCTCAGCAATGCGTTCCGGCGAATGTTCGGTCTTGCCCCCTCGGAGGTGGCGCGGGGCATCGAGTGGGTCAGCGAGCAGCCGTTCGCACCAACAAAGTAGCCAGTTCTTCCAAGTCAGCCGAGGTGCGGCGATGCCACCCTCCTCCCATGCTGACAACTTCTCTTGAAGCCCCTCCAACGCGCCTCGCGCGCCAGGCACTGCGCATGGGGTACCCGCTCTTCATGCTCCTCGGTGTCAACGGCGCAGCCCTAGCCCTTGTCCACGGCGGCGCCTCGAAACTGTGGCTTGGCGGGCTCCTCATGGCAGCCATCGGAGTGTCCTTCCTTGCCGAGCGCGCCATCCCCTACGAGCCAGCCTGGAATCGCCCCCACGGGGATGTCGGGCGAGACCTAGCTCACTTCATCGTCAATGAAGCCTCCAATATCCTGTCCATTCTGGCGCTGCCGCTTCTTTCAGGCTTGGTAACCGTGCGTGACGAATGGCCACATGAATGGCCGTTCGTTTTCCAGGTACTCCTCGCCGTGCTGGTGTTCGACTTCGGCGTCACCCTGACGCACTGGCTGAGCCACCACGTGCCCGCTCTCTGGCGACTCCACTCCGTGCATCACTCCGTCAAGCGCTTCTACGGCTTCAATGGGCTGATGAAGCACCCTCTTCACCAGGCGTTGGAGATGACAGTAGGGGTAGCGCCACTAGTTCTCATCGGACTTCCGTCGACCATCGCCTTAGCTCTCGCCGCGCTCTCGTGCGTACAGCTCCTCATGCAGCACTCGAACGCGGACTACACGGTGGGACCGCTGAAGTACCTGCTGGCCCTCAATGCGGGGCACCGATTCCACCACCTCAAGTGGGCGGGCGTCGGTGACGTCAACTTCGGTCTATTCACCAACTTCTGGGACTACTTGCTGGGCACGTGGTCTTACACGCCCAAGAAGCGGTTCTCTTCGGATGAACTCGGCATCGCCAAAGAGCCGGGTTTCCCGGTGGGCTACCTGGCGCAGCTACTCAAGCCCTTTCAAGGCAGCAAGGAAGCCTGAGCGTGGACCCGGTCGCGCTGCTGGCCTTCAACGGCGACTCCAAGTCTTCGTTTCGTCCCTGCTGGGCACGTTCATGCTCTTGCCGCTTCAGCCCTGGGGCAAGCGAGTGGCCGCGAGGGTGAACATGAAGTCACTGCTCGCTACGCACCTCGACTGGCTCATGCTCGGCTTCATGGAGTGGGGAGCTGCGTTCATGATGAGCCGGTGGCCCGAAACGGCCTCGCCGTGGACAGCCTGGCTTCTCGTCTTCGGGGGCTGGACGGACGCGAGCCCGCCCCCCTTCGCGGCTTCGGCATCAATGCATATGTGCTCGGCGGCTCGTGGGGGCAGCGGACGGCCGCTGGCATCGCAGGGCTCAGGGCCGCGGCGATTCTCTCCGCATGGAGCAGGCTGCACTTCACGATGCGCCCCGTACTCCGGAGGTGAGGGCAGGCGACTCAAGGCGCCTTGGAGGGTTGACCCGAGCGCGTCACTTGCTTATATACGCAAACGTGAAGATGAGGCGACCACAAGCCCCCCAGGAGACGACTCCGCTCTCCGCCGACGCCTGTCAGGTGGACTACGTCGACGAGGCGAAGGTGGCGGCTGTCCAACCTCGAATGCTGAGCGCCGACGCGGCCCAGCAGGCGGCGGAACTACTCGGCGCCTTTGCAGACCCGACCCGTCTGCGGCTACTCCATGCGCTCTCACTCTCAGAGCTCTGCGTCTGCGACTTGGCCCACTTGGTTGGGCGCTCCATGGCCACCACCTCGCGGCAGCTTCAGCAACTGCGACACATGGGACTGGTGAAGTACCGGGCCGCTGGCAAGCTCGTGTATTACTCCCTTGCCAGCACCTGGGCGAAGGGGCTCATCCACGACGCCGTCAGGCAGCTTGAGGGCAGGGAGGCAGCATGAAGGGTACCCTTCGCCTCCAACGCGTCCTCTCCCTGAGCCGAGCCCTCTTGGTGGTGTTTCTCGCTCTCGTCTACTCCGGTGCCCCTCGCTATGCGCTGGCCGCGCTTGGCTTTGAAGAGCCAGAGTGCAGTGAAGAATGCGCTGGGTCTCTCGGGGGCAAGCAGTGCCCGCCGGGTTGCGCTGTTGGCCCGTGTGCCAAATGCCCCCCCGTTGTCGCGCCTGCTGCGCAGCCTCTCCTCGTGGAGGCGCGCCCGGTGTGCGAAATGCTGGTGCTAGTGCCGCACGCGCCTGCCCCCCCTGTAGCTGAAGGACTCTTCCAGCCTCCCAGGGCGTAGCACCCGACGCCCACGGGAGAGGTGCGCCCCAAAGCTGGCACCTTACGGCGGTTTGACTCAGACCTCCCCGCCTTCTCTTCGCCACGCGAGCGCCGTCCGCGCTGACACGGACTGCCACATCGCGCACCGTCCAACCACGCTTCACGTCCAAGCTGTGGGCCCGCTCGCGGGGCTGTCCCCGCGGTGTGGCCCATGGCCGGAGTCGTCGCCCCATGTCCATGTCCCGCTCGCTGGCGTTTGCCGCCCTCTTCGCGCTTGCCTCCACAGCCTTCCCAGTTTTCGCCGAAGAAGCCCCCGCCCAGACGAAGCCTGCTGCCCCAGTCAAGTGCGAGCACGGAGTGAAGAAGCCCCTGTGCACGCGCTGCAACCCGAAGCTTGAGGCCGTCTTCAAGGCAAAGGGCGACTGGTGTGAGGAGCACCAGCGTCCTGAGTCTCAGTGCGCCGTGTGCAACTCGAAGCTTGCGAAGGAGGGCGTCAAGTGAAGCCCCCGCGCATGCATCTGTTGTGCGCTGTCCTCTTCTTCCTTTCGCATGCAACTGGCTGCACAAAGGGAGAGGCACCGGCCCCAGACGCCAAGGCCGAGGCGCGCACGCCGAAGACGGAGGCCACCACGGCAGTTGCCACCCGAGAGGCGAAGCCCGCCCCTTCTTCCCCTGCTGCAGCGGGCCCCAAGCTGTGCCAGCACGGGGTGCCGGCGGAGCTGTGCACGCAGTGCAGCCCGGAGCTTTCAGAGGTCTTCAAGGAGAAAGGTGACTGGTGCAGCTCGCACAACCTCCCAGAGTCCCACTGCTTCAAGTGCAACCCCAATCTCACTTTCGCTTCCACGCAAGGCCCCGAGGCCGGAGAGGCTCATGCACCTGTTCCACAGGAGGCGTGGTGTGGAGAGCACGGCGTCCCCGAGGCCAAGTGCACCAAGTGCAAGCCGCAGCTCATCGCGAAGTTCATCGAGGCGGGTGACTACTGCCGCGAGCACGGCTATCCGGAGTCCGTCTGCCCCTACTGCCACCCGGAGCTGGTGAAGGCGGCCGGGCAGCAGCCGCCGGAATTTCCCGAGCCGGGCACCCTGGTGCGGCTGGCGTCCGTGGACATTGAGCGCAAGGCGGGCATCCAGACCCAACGTGCCGAAGCACAGTCCTTCGCCCAGACGCTGGAGGTGGTGGGCCAGCTCGACTTTAACCAGAACCGCCTGGCCCAGCTCTCCGCCCGTGCCGAGGCGTTGATAGCCGAGGTGAAGGTGGACGTGGGGGACGTGGTGAAGGCGGGTCAGCCGCTCGCGGTGCTCACGTCCGCAGGCGTCGGTGAGACCCAGGCGCAGCTTTCGGCCTCCAAGGCCCGGCTGGAGACGGCGCGCGCCGCCCTGGCGCGAGAGGAAGCCTTGGCTCAGCGGGGAATCAGTCCCCTCAAGGAGGTGCAGGAGGCGAAGTCGGCGCTCGCCGCCGCCGAGGCAGAGTACCAGGCGGCTCTTGCGGGCCTGAGTGCCGCGGGCGCGAGTGCGGGCAGCACCGGTGGGCGCTACGTGCTGGGCGCGCCCTTTGCCGGCACCGTCGTCCTGCGGGACGCGGTGGCCGGACGAACGGCCTCCGCCGGACAGACGCTCATCGCGGTGGCCGACCTCACCACCATGTGGGCATTGCTGGAGGTGCCCGAGGAATCCGCCACCCTGGTGAAGCCCGGCCAGAAGGTCGCCCTGCGCTTCGAGGGGCAGGGCGGTCACCTGCGCGAGGCCACGGTGAGCCGGGTGGCCGCGACGGTGGACCCCGCCAGCCGTACCGTCCGCGTCCGGGTGGACCTGCCCAACCCCGATGCCTCCCTCAAGGCCGGCCTCTTCCTGCGCGCCAGCATCCAGGTGTCAGGTGAGAAGGAGGCCCTCCTCCTGCCGCGCGAGGCCATCCAGGAGGCCCAGGGGCGTCACCTGGTCTTCGTCCGCTCGGGAGAAGGCGTCTACCAACCGGTGCCCGTCGAAGTCGGTGCCGCGCAAGGCAACCGGGTGCCCGTGCTTCAGGGGCTTTCCGCCGGGGCGGAGGTCGTCACCACGGGCGCGTTCCTCCTGAAGACGGAGATCCTCAAGGACTCCATTGGCGCTGGTTGCGTGGACGACTGAGAGGCGCATCCCATGCTGACACAAATCGTCGATTGGTCGTTGCACCATCGCTGGATGGTGCTCCTGGGCACCCTGGCCCTCATCGTCACCGGCACCCTTGCATTCCGAGCGCTGCCGTTGGACGCCTACCCGGACACCACCCCCACCCAGGTGACGGTGAACACCGTCGCTCCGGCCCTCTCTCCCACCGAGGTGGAGCGGCAGCTGACGGTGCCCCTGGAGCAGGCGCTGGCCGGCCTGCCGAAGCTGGAGGAGATGCGCTCCATCTCCAAGTTCGGGCTGTCGCAAATCACCCTGCGCTTCGCCGATGAGACGGACATCTGGTTCGCCCGGCAGGTGGTGGGCGAGCGCATGTCCCGCGTGGAGCTGCCCGAGGGCATCGAGAAGCCCTCCCTGGGGCCGGTGGCCACGGGCCTGGGCGAGGTCTTCCACTACCTCGTCAAGAGCAAGACGCAGAGCCTGGAGGAACTGCGCACGCTGCACGACTGGATCATCGCTCCGCAGCTGCGCAGCGTGCCGGGTGTGGCGGAGGTGAACGCCTGGGGCGGCAACGAGAAGCAGTGGCACGTCGTGGTGGACCCCCGGCGCCTCCAGAAGTTCAACCTCTCCCTGGGCGATGTGTACCAAGCGCTGGAGGCCAACAACGCGAACGTGGGTGGCGGCATGCTGGAGCGCGGGGGCGCGGCGAGCCTCGTGCTGGGCGTGGGCGTCCTCACTGACGGCAAGGCCGTGGAGGATGTCGTCCTCGCTGCCCACAACGGGGTGCCCGTGCGCGTGCGCGACGTGGCCCGCGTGGAGGTAGGGCATGAAATCCGCCGTGCCGCGGTCACCGCGGACGGTGAGGGCGAGGCCCTGCTGGGCCTGGGCTTCATGCTCATCGGGGAGAACTCGGACTCCGTGACGAAGGCCCTGGCCACACGCCTGGAGGAGGTGAAGAAGAGCCTTCCCCAGGACGTGGAGGTGACGCCCGTCTACGAGCGCACCGAGTTGGTGGACCACGTCCTGCACACGGTGGAGAAGAGCCTCCTCGAAGGGGCGCTGCTCGTCATCGCCATCCTCTTCCTCTTCCTGGGCAACGCACGCGCGGGTCTCATCGTGGCCAGTGCCATTCCGCTGTCCATGATGTTCGCGTCCAGCGCCATGCTGCGCTTCGGCATTGCCGGCACGCTGATGTCCCTGGGAGCCATCGACTTTGGCCTCATCGTGGACTCCTCCGTCATCCTCGTGGAGAACGCGGAGAAACACCTGGGCGAGGACAAGTCGGGGCGCAGCGTCCTGGAGGTGGTGCGGGATGCCGCCGTCGAGGTGCGCAAGCCCACCCTGTTCGGCGAACTCATCATCATGATTGTGTACCTCCCCATCCTCGCCCTGGAGGGAGTGGAGGGAAAGCTCTTCAGGCCCATGGCCCTCACCGTCATCTTCGCGCTCATCGGCAGCGTGGTGGTGTCCATGACGGTGATGCCCGTGCTGGCCAGCTTCGCCCTTCGGAAGGGTGCACACGGGCACCGTGAGCCGCGCCTCGTCACCTTCCTCAAGCGCCTGTACCAGCCAGCCCTGGACAGGTCCCTCAAGCACCCGAAGGCCGTGCTGGGCGGCGCCCTGGGCCTGGTCCTCGTGACGGCGCTCGCGGCCACGCAGTTGGGCAGTGAGTTCGTTCCGAAGCTGTCGGAGGGAACCATCGTCATCAACACGGTGCGGCTGGCGGAGGTGTCCCTCTCGGAGTCGGTGCGTTACGGCGGCCAGTTGGAGAAGGTGCTGCTGGAGAAGTTTCCGGATGAGGTGGCGCGGGTGTGGACACGCACGGGCACACCCGAGGTGGCCACCGACCCCATGGGCCTGGAGCTCTCTGACTTGTTCGTCACCCTGAAACCCCGCGACGAGTGGAAGCGCGCAGAAACGCAAGAGGAACTCGTCCACGCCATGCAGAAGGAGCTGGAGGGCATGCCCGGCATGCGGATGAGCTTCCTCCAGCCCATCGAGATGCGGGTCAACGAGATGATTGCCGGCGTGCGCAGCGACGTGGGCGTCAAGCTCTTCGGCGACGACCTCGACGTCCTCAAGGCCAAGGCCCAGGAGATAGAGAAGCTGGTGCGGGGCCTGCCCGGCGCCGCGGACGTCACCCTTGAACAGGTGACGGGCCAGCCCGTCCTGGAGGTCACCGTGGACCGGGCCGCCATCTCGCGCTACGGCATCCCCGCGCACGAGGTGCTGGACGTGGTGGAGGCCATGGGCGCGCGAAAGGTGGGCGAGGTGAGAGAGGGTGAGCGGCGCTTCGACCTCGCCGTGCGCCTGGACGAGGAGTACCAGGACGCGGCGAAGGTGGCCTCCGTCCTGGTCGCGGCACCGTCAGGTGAGCGCGTGCCGCTGGGACGGCTGGCCACGCTCAAGACCGTGTCAGGCCCCACCACCATCCAGCGCGAGTGGGGCAAGCGCCGCGTGGTGGTGCAGGTCAACGTGCGGGGCAGGGACCTGGGGAGCTTCGTCAACGAGGCGCGCACCGCCATCGAGAAGAGCGTGGAGCTGCCGACGGGCTACTACGTGCGCTTTGGCGGCCAGTTCGAGAATCTGGAGCGTGCCCGCCTGCGGCTCTTCCTCGTGGTGCCGCTGGCGTTGTCGCTCGTCCTCTTCCTGCTCTTCCTCACCTACCGCAACCTCCTGGAGAGCATCCGGCCACTGGTGACGGGCGTACCCTTCGCCCTGGTGGGCGGAGTCCTCGCGCTGTTGCTGCGCGGCATGCCCTTCTCCATTTCGGCGGCCGTGGGCTTCATCGCCCTCACCGGCATCTCCATGCTGGGCGACATGGTGCTGGTGTCGCGGGTGCGGCAGCTGCTGGCGAGCGGCATGGAGCTGACGGCCGCTGTGCGGGAAGCCGCCTTGTCCCGGCTGCGGCCCGTGCTCATGACGGCCGCGGTGGCCTCCCTGGGCTTCGTTCCCATGGCCCTCAACACAGGGGTGGGCGCCGAGGTGCAGCGGCCCCTGGCCACCGTCGTCATCGGCGGAGTGTTGTCCTCCACGGCGCTGACGCTGTTGGTGCTGCCAGTCCTGTACGTGGTGTTCGCCAGGGCCACGGGCCGGGACAAGGTGGGGACCGAGGCGGCCAACGAGGATGCTGCCGGTATTCCCAGCGACCGGGGGCTGCGCGTGGTGGAGGCACAGCAATGAGTGCGCGTGACCCTGGCGCTTCACACGGGGCAGCACCGCCGCGGACCCTGCTCGTGTGGCTGAGCTTGGGGCTCCTGGTTGCAGTCCCTGCCGCGGCCGAGCAGCGCTCCCTGTCCATGGAGGAGGCCGTGCAACTGGCCCTCCAGCGCAATCCGGACGTGCGTTCGGAAGAGGCGGAGGTGCAGGCCGCCCGGGCACGCCTGTCCGGTGCGTCCCTCCTCCTTCAGAGCAATCCGGAGGTAGACGTGGCCGCCGGTCCCCGGCGACGCGACGGGAACAGCAGCATTGACTACACGGTGCAGCTGTCCCAGCGCATCGAGGTCGGCGGTCAGCGGGGAGCGCGGGTGGAGGCCGCCAGTGGCGCCCTGGGTGCCGCGGAAGCGCGCCTCGGGACACGGCGGGCGGACGTGGCAGCCGAGGTACGCGAGGCGTTCGGGCAGGCACTGGCCGCCGCCCAACTGGTGACCCTGGCGGAGGACGCGGTGCGGCTGGCCGAGCAGACACTGGAGACGGCACGGCGTCGCCTCGAAGCGGGTGATGCCTCGCGCATTGAGCTGAACGCCGCACAGGTGGAAGTCGGTCGGGCCCGGCGTGAAGTCCGCCGCACCATCCAGAACCGTGCCGTAGCCCTCGGTGAGCTTCAGCGACTCCTGGCCCTGGACGCGGAGACCACGCTCGACCTTCGGGGTGAGCTGGCAACCTCAGCGCCAGACAAGGGCGTGGACGTCGAGGCGCTGGTGCGCACGGCCCTCCAGCAGCACCCGGGGGTGCGCATGGCCCGGCAGGAGGCGGAAGCGTCCCGGGCGGAAGCACGCCTTGCGTCACGCGAGGCCCTCCCGGCCCCGCGCCTGGGGGCAAGCTACAGCCGCGAGGAGGACGCGCACATCCTCCAAGCGACGCTGGGTGTCGAGCTGCCACTCTTCAACCGCAACCAGGCCGCCCGGGGGGTGAGTGCCGCCCGGGTCACCCAGGCAGAGGCTGCCCTGGAAGCAGCCGAGCGCCGCGTTGAAAGGGAGGCGCGGCTGGCGGCAGCGCGCCTTGCTGCGGCCCAGGCGGCAGTGGGGGACTTCGCGGGCGGAGTCCTCCCGGCGGCGCAGGAGAACCTGGAGCTTCTCCAGGCCGCCTATACCGCTGGCAAGGTGGACATCCTCCAACTGCTCCTCATTCGGAGGGACACGCTGGAGACCCGTCGTGGCTACGTGGAAGCGCTGGCGGATTTGAACAGCGCACAGGCGCAGCTCGCCCAGGCCATCGGAAGCGAGCAGGAGGTGCCCAGATGAGCGGCAAGCAACTGGAGCTGTACGTCGAGAACCTCGATTGCGAGAACGACGCGGCGAAGCTGAAGCGGGGCCTCACCGGCACGCCCGGCGTGGTGGACGTCACCGTCTACGCCAAGGCCGCCAAGGTGGTCCTCACCCTGGACGAGGGAAGGACTTCCGCGGACGCCGTCCAGGAGCGGCTGGAGGGCCTGGGATTCCCGGCCAGGCGCCAGCGCGGAAGGACGGGTACGGTGAGCCCCTGGAAGAATCCCAAGGTGCTCACCTCGCTGGCCTCGGGCGTGTTGCTGCTGGCCGGCTGGTTGGGAGCACGCGCCGGGGCGCCACCGGCCGTGGCCTGGGGCATCTTCCTCGCCTCCCTCGCGTCGGGTGCCTGGTACTTCGGCCGGGAAGCGCTGGAGGAACTCCTCCACGAGCGCGAGGTGGGCATCGAGCTGCTCATGCTGGTGGCCGCCGTGGTCGCCACCCTCCTGGGGGAGCCCATGGAGGGCGCCATGCTGGCCTTCCTCTACTCCATCTCCGAGGCCATGGAGGGCTACACCGAGGAGAAGACGCGCAGTGCCATCGAAGCGCTCATGGATCTCGCCCCCAAGGTGGCCCTGGTGCGCCGGGACGGCAGGGACGTGGAAGTGCCCGTGGAAGAGCTGCGGGTGGGCGACACCTTCCTCGTGCGCCCAGGCGAGGCGGTGGCGACGGACGGCGTGGTGCTGGCGGGCGCCTCCAGCGTCAACCAGGCCCCCGTCACGGGCGAGAGCATTCCGGTGGACAAGGGCGAGGGCGCCACGGTCTTCGCCGGCAGCATCAATGGCGAGGGCTCTCTGGAGGTGAAGGCCACGACCACCTACGCCAACAACACCATCTCCCGCATCATCCACATGGTGGAAGAGGCGCAGGAGAAGAAGGGCCAGAGCCAGCGATTCATCGAGCGCTTCGGCCGGCGCTACAGCCCCCTCGTCCTGCTGGCCGGTGTCCTCTTCGCGGTGGTTCCACCCCTCCTCCTTGGAGGTGCGTGGGCGACGTGGCTGGCGCGCGCCACAGTCTTCGTCGTGGCGGCAGCACCCTGTGCCCTCGTCATTTCAATTCCTATCACCCTGGTGGCCACTCTCGGCACGGCTGCCAGGAAGGGCGTGCTCATCAAGGGGGGCACCTTCGTCGAGTTGCTCGCCACCGTGGACGTGGTCGCCCTGGACAAGACCGGAACGCTCACGCGCGGACAGCCCGACGTCACCGACGTCCGCCTGTTCCCCACCTGGGCCACGCAGGCGGGGAACTCCGAGGCGCGGCTGCTGTCCGCGGCAGCGGGAGTGGAGCGCCACAGCCAGCACCCATTGGCCCTGGCCATCGTCCGGCGTGCGGAACAGGAAGGCGTGCCCGTTGGAGAAGTGCAGGGCTTCCGGTCGCTCACCGGCGCTGGAGCCACCGGGAGCTACCAGGGCGTCCCCTTGTACGTCGGCAGCCCCTCGCTCTTCGAGGAGAAGCTGGGCCTTCGTCTCGACGCGCTCCAGGACGAGGTGGCGCGCCTCCAGGCCGAGGGCAAGACGGTGGTGGTCGTGGGCGATGAGAGGACACCGTGGGGGCTTCTGGCCATCCGCGACAGCCTCCGCCCCAATGCCCGCGCCGCCATTGCAGCCCTCCACGCAGCGGGCGTGAAGAAGGTGGTGATGCTCACCGGAGACAACGAGCGCACCGCCCAGGCCCTGGCACGCGAGGTGGGCATCGACGAGGTGCACGCGGGGCTGAAGCCCGAGGACAAGGCGGCCAGGGTGCGTGAACTCACGCGCACGCACGGACACGTGGCCATGGTGGGTGACGGCGTCAACGACGCACCCGCCCTCGCGGAGGCCACGGTCGGCGTGGCCATGGGTGCAGCGGGTACGGACGTCGCCCTGGAGACAGCGGACGTGGCCCTCATGGCCGACAACCTGGAGCGGCTCGCGTACGCCTTGAAGCTCGCCCGGCGCAACCGTGCCGTGGTACGCCAGAACCTGGTCCTCTCCGCGCTCGTCATCAGCGTGCTGGTGGTGGGGGCCCTCGCAGGGACCTTCACCCTTCCCATCGCAGTCCTCGCTCACGAGGTCAGCGAGTTCGTCGTCATCGGCAGCGGGCTGCGCATGCTGCGGGCGTGAGCGCCATGCGGTCCAGGGGACAGGGCATGCCTTCCAGAACGGACAAGCAGCCCGTCTTCTCCGCGAGCGTCACCGGTACGTCCGCAGATGGATGGCTGGGGCGCATGTTCCTGGAGAGCGGACAACTCCTCTACGCGGGCCCCTGTGCCTACCGAAAATTCGGTCGCTGGGGCATGGGGTGCGTCAATGCGAGTGAGCGAGGCGCGCACGAGGGCGTCGGCAGCTCGGTGCGTCCGCCGAGGCGACAACTTCCCTGACATAGGGGGCTAAGGCTGGCGCTCCATGATGCAGCGCATTACGACCGCGCTCGCTGGGCATGCTCCACGGAGTTCCTCAGAGGCATGCAACTCTGCGGGAAGGGCAGCGCGGTCGATGCGGACAAAGCCGAAGCGCGGGAAGTAGTCCGCAGCAGTGGTGGTGAGGAGGAACAAGGCCTCGAGCCCATCTGCGCCGGCTCGCTCAACGAGTCGGTGGACCAACTCGGCCCCCACGCCCTTCCCCTTCTGGTTCTCGTTCACGACAACGGAGCGAAGGAGGGCACTCGTCCCGTACAGCTCCAGCCCTGCAGCAGCCACGAGCGTGCCTTCGCACTCCGCTACGAGGAAGTGTGGCAGATGGTCGGCTACCCCCTGCAGGGGCAGATCTGCAGCATCAAGGAGCGCTTCAACTGCGCCGAGGTCGGCAGGGCGGGCAGGCCGCAGGGTGAGCATCATCGCGCCCACTCCTCGCGGGCCACGAGTTCTGCCACGCGGGCGCTCACGTCATCGCGAATCTCGCGCACGCGCTCCACCGGCTTGCCCTTCGGGTCTTCCATTGGCCAGTCACCGCGCTTCAACCCTGGCACATACGGGCATGCATCGCCGCAGCCCATGGTGATGAGCCACTGGGCACTTTGGGCCAGTTCGTCTGTGAGGCGCTGAGGCTTGGCGCCCGACAGGTCGATGCCCACCTCCGCCATGGCGGCCTGCACTTCGGGGTGAACACGTTCTCCCGGCTGGGTACCAGCAGACACGGCACGCGCCTTGGCTGGGTCCGACAGGGCGTTGAAGAAGGCCGCCGCCATCTGCGAGCGGCCGGCGTTGTGTACGCAAGCGAAGATGACCATCTTCATCGTGATGACTCCTGGGAAAGGCGGCTACTGCTCACCGATGCTGCGGGTGAGCGCCGTCAGGCGCAGCCGGTCTAGCTTCTCGATAGGTAGCGAGAGGAACAGCTCCAGCCTGCGGGAAATCTCCACGGCCACCTTGAGGAAGGCAGCCTCTTTCTCCGCCTCACTGCCCTCCAGAGCCGCCGGGTCCTCGCTTCCCCAGTGGGCAATGACGGGCTGGTATGGCCACACCGGGCAGGACTCGCGCGCCTTGTCGCAAAGGGTGATGACGAAGTCGAAGCGAACGTCCCGGAACTCCTCCCAGGACTTGCTGCGCGCGTCGGCAGCGGGAATGCGGAAGCGCTCACGAAGCAGTTGGAGGGCGAGGGGATGCACCTCACCCTTCGGCGCCGCACCTGCGCTGTGCACCTCGAAGCGCTCGCCCCCCAATCGCTTGAGCAGGAACTCGGCCAGAATGCTGCGGGCAGAGTTGCCCGTGCAGAGGAAGAAAAGTTTGAAGCGCGTTGAAGGAGTCACGAGGCCTCAAGAAGGAGCGGACAGGGGACACCGACTGCCGGCCGAGCCCTACGGGAGCACCTCGCCAGGCCCGGACGAAGGCGTCTTGCCCTCGAAGCGACGAGGCAGCACGGCTTCGCCGGCTCCTGGGAAGAGCCGACGCCTGAGCCAAAGCGACAGGTAGACCAAGGCGATGAGGGCGGGAACCTCGATGAGCGGCCCCACTACGCCCGCCAGCGCCTCTCCCGAGGCCATACCGAACACGCCCACCGCCACGGCGATGGCTAACTCAAAGTTGTTGCCCGCCGCCGTGAACGACAGCGACGCCGTCTCCTCGTACGAGAAGCCCAGCTTCCTGGAGAGGAAGAAGGCGCTGGTGAACATGATGACGAAGTAGACGACCAGCGGGAGGGAGATGCGCACCACGTCCAGCGGGAGGCGGGTGATCTTCTCCCCCTGCATCGCGAACATCAGGACGATGGTGTACAGCAGGCCAATAAGCGCGGTAGGCCCCAAGCGCGGCAGGAAGCGCTGCTCGTACCATGCCTCTCCTTTGAGCCGAGTGAGGCCGCTGCGCGTCAGCGCGCCAGCCAACAAGGGCACGCCCAGGAAAATGAGCACGCTCTTGGCGATGCTCCACATGGACACGTCGAACGCCGCCACATCCGCGCCGAGCCATCCGGGGATGACGGTGAGGAAGAGCCAGCCGAGCACCGAGTAGAAGAGAATCTGGAAGACCGAGTTGAGTGCCACCAACACGGCGGCTACCTCATTGCTCCCGCACGCGAGCATGTTCCAGATGAGGACCATGGCGATGCAGCGGGCCAGGCCGATGAGCACCAGACCATTGCGGTAGTGCGGAAGGTCCGGAAGGAAAATCCAGGCCAGGGCGAACATCAACACCGGTCCTACAATCCAGTTGAGCACCAGGGACGTGGTGAAGAGCTTGCCCCGCGCGCGCAACCGGCCCAGCTCGCCGTAGCGTACTTTCGCAAGCACCGGGTACATCATCCACAATAGGCCGATGGCGATGGGAAGAGACACGGTGTCCAGCTTCACCGTGTCCAGGCGCGCGCCCAGGTCCGGGAAAGCCCTGCCCAGGCCGATGCCCAGGCCCATGGCGGCGAAGATCCACACAGGCAGGAACCGGTCGATGACGGAGAGCTTCTTGACGATACTGTCCGGAGTGATTGCCGTCATGAGAAGGCTCCTGGGATTACTTGCAGGCGTTGGGGCCACGGGATTTGAGGAGGCGCGCGACGTCTTCTCGGAGGACGTCCCGCTTGGCGAAGGCGGACACGAGCGCCTTGAGCTGGGCCTTGCACACCTCGTCCAGCTGCGGGGCAATTCGGTAGTACACCCAGCTTCCGTCTCGGCGGGCCTCGACGATGCCTGCGTTCTTCAGCACGCCGAGCTGCCGGGAGGTGTTGGACTGGGTCAGGTCCAGGGCTGACTCGAAGTGGCAGACGCACAGCTCCCCGTGGCTGAGGAGCACGACGATGCGTAGGCGAGTCTCATCCCCCAGCGCCTTGAAGAGACGGGATGCGGAGCGAACATCTAGAGAGGCGGCGGCAGGTGCCATGATGACATTACGATATTCAAATATCCTGTTTCCTGCCACAACCTCGGCCTCTGCAAACTTTCTGTGACACCGCCAGAAGCGATGACCACGAGGGAGGTGGCGGCGCTGCGAGTGCAGGCTTGGTGGGCAGACCCCAGCCATGCAGTCCGAGGTCCCGCGCCGTTACCTCCGTGGAGAAGGCCGGTCACTCAGTTCCGAAGTGGCGACGCATCCTGGCGCTCCCAGGTGCCGTCGTACGGTGAACAGGTGTGGCCCGAAGGATCCGCACCAAGAAGCACATGCTCCTTCTTGTAGACATTCACTTCCAATCTGCCCTTCCAGTGTTGAAGCACCAGTGGGCGGTCGGTACAGTCCCATCCACAATGCGGACCCGCGCCATCAGCACGCTGCTGCTGCTCGTCGTGACGAACTGGGCAGCCACACCTGCGCTGGCGACTGTCGAGTGCCGGGCCATGCCCGCCCAGGCCCGCGTGGAGTGCCCACCTCCCTGCCCCCACTGCAAGAAGGCCGAAGGGGCGAAGGGCCCCGGGCTGAGCAAGGAATGCTGCGTCGTCCGCGCTGCGCCCGCCTCGCAGCCGGCCGAGCCCACTGCCCGCAAGGCCCATGTTACTGGAGTCGCCGTTGTGGCGCTCCCGGCCTTCTTCCAGCCCGTGGCGACGCATGTGAGTCTGGGGGCACCGCGCCGATGGGTGCTCGTTCCACCGCCTCTCCAGGTCAATCGGCCACTCCTGAGGTGAGCGTCTCCACAGCACCGGGTCTTCCGTGTGCTGCGGCCAGTTGCGCGTTGCCCAGGAGCACGCGCCTCCAGGCCCTAGCTCGACTCGTTGACGCGCTGACTCCTGTCTCGTGGGACGGCTCTTCATGGCCACGTCCACGGGGCACGAGGTGCTCATCCCTCACACCCTTCCAGGCGGTGCCCCTCGAAAGGGCTCCCCGCCAGGCGAAATGCCATGACCTTGTCTGCCGTAGTGGGAGGGCTCGCGCTGCTTGTGTTCACGCAGGACCCCTCCGGAGAAGTGCTGGACCTGCCCAGCGCCGTGAAAGCGGCGCTGCAACACAACCCTGAAGTCGCACAGGCCCGCGCGGCCCACGACGCGGAGCGGGCCGGCGCCGCAGGTGCGCGGGCATGGCCCGAGCCGAGCCTCTCGTACCAGGCGTGGCAGCAGCCACTGGCCCATCCCTTCGACCCGACCGCCACCAACATGCACATGCTGGGCATCCGTCAGACGCTGCCCTTCCCCGGCCAGCTCGGACGCGCCGGAAGAGCTGCCGAGGCCGGAGCCGCAGCCCGGGGGGCCGACTTCCTCGCGGCACGCCTTCGGCTGGAGGCGCAGGTGGCGCACGCCCTCAACGGCTACTGGCTCATCCAACGTGAGTTGGAGGCCCACGCGCGCCACCTGGAGCTAGGACAGCAGACCGTTGCCGCCGTGCGAGCGCGCTACGTCTCGGGGCAGGCCCGGCAGGCGGACCTGCTTCGCGCCGAGACGGAACTGCACCGACAGCACGCGAGTATCGCGGGGCTCCGCGAGAACCTCCGGGGCACCATGGCCCTGCTCAACGCACTCCTTGGCCGTCCCCCAGCTTCACCATTGCCCGCCGCCAGCGAGCCCGAAGCCGAGCTGCCCTCGGGAGCCTTGGAGCGCCCGGAAGTCGCCGCGGCGAGCCTTCGCACGGTGGAGGCACAAGAGAGCGCGGAGCTCGCGGACAAGGCCCGCCGCCTCCCCGAAGTCATGGTGGGCTTCGACTACATGCTGATGCCCGGCATGCCGGACGCATACTCGCTCATGTTCCAGGTCCCCATGCCCTGGCTGTCCGGCAGGCGCACTGCCGAGGCAGAGCGCGCGCGGCGCCAGGTGGAGGAGATGCGCTTCGCGAAGGCGTCGGCGGAGAACGCGGCGCGCTACGAAGTGGCCGAGGCCCAGGCGGGCGTGGCGGCTGCGAGAGCCCAACTCGTGGTGACGAAGGAGAAGCTCGTGCCAGGTGCGGAGCGGACACTGGAGGCGACCCGGGCCAGCTACGTCGCGGGGCAAGCGGACCTCTTGGCCCTCCTCGACGCCGAAAGCGCTCTCCTGGACGCCAGACTCTCCCAAGTGAGACAGCGCGCGGCCCAGGGTGACGCCATCGCGGACCTGCGCCGGGCATTGGGACTGTCCCTCGTCTCGGAGGAGCAGCCATGAGCGACCACCCTCACCACGCCCCCCTTCCCGAAGGGGAGGAGTCCCCTCCCCCAGGGACGCGGGCCATGTCCATTGTGCGCTGGGTCATCCTCGGCCTCATGGCCCTCGCGGCACTCTACACCGTGGCGTTGGCGGCCTGCGGAGCCGTACGGCACGTGTCGTCCCCCAAGAAGGAAGGCGCCGCCGACTCCAGTCACGCGGAGCCCGCGCACGCGGCCCCCCACTACACCTGCCCGATGCACCCGCAGGTGGTGTCCGACAAGCCCGGCCAGTGCCCCATCTGCAACATGAATCTCGTCCCCGGGAAGCCCAGCGCCACAACCACCAGCAGGCAGGAAGGCGATGCCGGCGCAGGGGACTCCAGCGATGCGGGACCTGCCGTTCCCGGGCTCGTCCCCGTCGATGTAGACCCGACCCGTACACAAACCATCGGCGTGCGCGTCGAAGCGGTGCGCCGCGAGACGCTCTCCGGCGGGCTCTCTCTCTTCGGTCGCGTGACGGCGGACGAGTCGAAACTCGCGCACGTCTCCGTTCGTGTCTCTGGGTACGTCGAGAAGCTCTTCGTTGCCGAGCAGGGCGCGCGCGTGAGCCGGGGCCAGCCGCTGGCGGCCATCTACAGCGACGAACTGCTTGTCCTCCAGAGTGAGTTACTCCAGGCCCGACGCTGGGGCGCAGACACCGCAGCGCCTGTGCGCGAGCGGCTGCGGCTGCTCGGAATCTCGGCTGCGGACATCGCGGCCGTCGAAACGTCGGGTGAAGCCCAGCACGCGATCACTCTCCACAGCCCCGTCAGCGGGTATGTCATCGCCCTGAACGTGGCCCAGGGTGACAGGGTGGAGCCTGCTCGCGAGCTGTTCGCGGTGGCCGACCTCTCCCGGGTATGGGTGATGGCGGAGGCGTACGAGCGCGATGTCGCCCACATCCGCCAGGGCCTCTCCGTCCAGCTTCGCCTGGACGCCTACCCTGGCGAGGTGTTCCGCGGGCGCATCGACTACGTCTACCCCACGCTCAACCCTCAGACTCGCACGCTGCCCGTCCGCGTCGTCTTCGCCAACCCGGACGGCCGGCTCAAGCCCGGCCTCTTCGGGACGGTGGAAGTGGCGCTCCCCTCCACCGAGGCGCTCACCCTGCCAGCGGAGGGCATCATCGACACCGGCGAGCACCGCTACGTCTTCGTGGAGGTGAAGTCTGGCCGCTTCGAGCCCCGCGCCGTCGAAGTGGGCGCTCGCACGGGCGACCGGGTGCAGGTAGTGGCCGGCCTCGCCGATGGTGAGCGCGTCGCCACGAGCGGCAACTTCTTCATCGACTCGGAGAGCCGCCTGCGCGCCTCCGTGGCCGCAAGCCCTTCTCCCGCGGCCAGCAAGGCGCCGCCCCCGCCTGGCGCGGGCCCTGACTGCAACGTGGACTTCGACGCGAAGGGCGCCCCGGACAAGTACGCCCAGTGCAAGGCGTGCGAGCGCGTCCACCGCGGCATGGGGACGATGGAAGCCGACTGCAAGAACGCCGTCCCCAAGCCCTGGAGGCAGCCATGAATCGCCTCCTCGGGGCACTCATCGAGTGGTGCGCCCGCCACCGCTACACCGTCATCGCCGCCTCCCTGGTGGCTGCGGCCGTGGGGTACCTCTCCCTGAGGGCCGTGCCGGTAGATGCCATCCCGGACCTGTCGGACCCGCAGGTGGTGGTCTTCACCGAGTGGATGGGCCGCAGCCCCACGCTGGTGGAAGACCAGGTGACGTACCCCATCACCTCCGGACTGCTCGCGGCCCCAAAGGTGACGGACGTGCGCGGGGTGTCCATGTTCGGGATGAGCTTCGTTTACGTCCTCTTCGAAGAGGGCACGGACGTCTACTGGGCACGCAGCCGCGTCCTCGAGTACCTCCAGACGCTTCAGCGGCGACTCCCCCCAGGCGTCAGTCCCACGCTGGGCCCTGACGCCACAGGCGTGGGCTGGGTGTACCAATACGTGCTGGTGGACACGAGCGGCCGGCACGACGTCGCCGACCTGCGCACCTTCCAGGACTTCTCCTTGCGCTATGCGCTGGAGAGCGTCCCGGGGGTTGCCGAGGTCGCGAGCGTGGGCGGCTTCGAGAAGCAGTACCAGGTGACGGTGGACCCTCGCCGCCTCCAGGCGCTGGAGCTCAGCCTCGGCGACGTGGCGCAGGCCATCCGGCGCTCCAACGCGGAAGTGGGCGGACGGGTGCTGGAGATGAGCGGGCGCGAGTACTACATCCGCGGGCGTGGCTACCTTCAGGACCTGGGGGCACTGGGAAAGGTCGTAGTGAAGGCGAGCAGCATTGGCGCCCCAGTGCGTCTCTCCGACATTGCCACGCTCTCCTTCGGCGGGAACATCCGGCGCGGCGCAGCGGACCTGGACGGGGAGGGCGAAGTAGTGGGCGGCACAGTCGTGGCCCGCTACGGTGAGAATGCCCGCGCGCTCATCACCCGCATCGAGCAGAAGCTCCAGGAGGTGAAGCCCTCACTCCCGGAGGGAGTGGAGGTGCGGCCCGTCTATGACCGCTCGGTACTCATCGACCACGCGGTTGGCACGCTCCACCGCACGCTCTTCGAGGAGGCCTTGGTGGTTTCGCTCATCATCTTCGCCTTCCTCCTGCACGTGCGCAGCGCGCTGGTAGCCATCCTCACGCTGCCCGTGGCGATACTGCTCGCCTTCGTGCCCATGCACGCGCTGGGGCTCTCCACCAACATCATGTCGCTCGGCGGCATCGCCATCGCCATTGGCGCGATGGTGGACGCGGCCATCGTGCTGGTGGAGAACGCGCACAAGCACCTGGAGGTGCTGCCGGAAGACGCGGGCGAGGCGGAGCGGTTGAAGGCCATCACCGCCGCGTGTCGCGAGGTGGGCCCTCCCATCTTCTTCTCGTTGCTCATCATCACTGCGGCCTTTGTGCCCATCTTCGCGCTCAACGGGCAGGCTGGACGACTCTTCCACCCGCTCGCGTACACCAAGACGTTCAGCATGGGCTTCGCGGCGCTCCTCTCCGTGACGCTCGCCCCCGCGCTGATAGCACTCCTCATCCGCGGGCGTATCGTCCCAGAGCACCGCCACCCGGTGAGCCGTGGACTCATTGCCCTCTACAAGCCGTTCGTCTACGTGGCGCTGCGCAAGCCGAAGACGACCCTCGCCATCGGAGTGCTCGCCGTCATCTCCGCGCTGCCGCTCATCCCGCGCCTGGGCAGCGAGTTCATGCCCGCGCTCGACGAGGGCGACCTGCTCTTCATGCCGGTGACGATGCCCAACATCTCCATCGAGGAGGCACGGCGCGCGCTCCAGGTGCAGGACAGGCTCCTGCGCGGCTTCCCCGAGGTCGTTTCCGTCTTCGGCAAGGTGGGCCGAGCTGAGACGGCCACCGACCCCGCGCCGCTTTCCATGGTGGAGACAGTCGTACGCCTCAAGCCCCATGGCGAGTGGCGCAAGGTGAAGGTGGAGCGCTTCTACAGCCACTGGCCAGGCTGGCTGAAGGCACCCCTCCGCCCGCTACTCCCCGAGGAGAGACAGAGGACAACCGAGGAATTGATTGCCGAGATGAACACGGCCCTGCAACTGCCCGGGTGGACCAACGCATTCACCATGCCCATCAAGAACCGGCTCGACATGCTCACCACGGGCATCCGGACGCCGGTGGGCGTCAAAGTCTTCGGCACGGACCTCGCGGAGATTGAGCGCGCGGGGGAGGAGTTGGAGCGGGTGCTTGCCACCATTCCCGGTACGCGCAGCGCCTTCTACGAGCGCTCTCAGGGCGGTCTGTACGTGGACATCATTCCGAACCGCGATGCACTCGCCCGCTACGGAATGACGGTGGGCGACCTCAACGACGTCATCGAAGGTGCCATCGGCGGTGAGCCGGTGACGATGACGGTGGAAGGCCGCAGCCGCTTCAGCGTCAGCGTCCGCTACCCCCGCGACGTGCGCAGCGACGTGGAGAGACTGCGCCAGGTCCTCATCCCTGTCCGCGGCGCCACCGGGGCCATGGGCACCTCCGGTATGGGACAAACGGGCTTCGACGTGAGGCACCTGCTCTCGGGCCCCTTCGCGCTGGCGCAGGCGGACATGGGGGGAATGGGCCGTGCCACAGGGGCAGCCCCGGGCATGGGAGGCGGCTCGGAGTTGCGCCTGCCTGAGCGCCCCAAGGCCATGGCCTCTGACAACGGCATGGGGATGCGCCCGATACCTCCGGGCGGCGCCATGGTGCCTCCGGGCCAAGGCATGGCACCCGCCTCTCCGACGCCGCCTGGTGCGGCCCCCGCGGCGCGCACCTTCATTCCGCTCTCCGCACTGGCGGAGGTGAAAGTAGTGCAGGGGCCCCCCATGCTGCGCGACGAAGCAGGACTGCTGGTGGGCTACGTCTACGTGGACGTGGACACAAGCGCCCGTGACGTGGGCGGGTATGTGCACAGCGCCAAGGCCGCCGTCGAGTCTGCGGTGCAGGACGGGCGACTGCGCCTGCCCCGGGGCGGATACCTGAAGTGGACCGGGCAGTACGAAATGCTGGAGAAGATGATGGCCCGGATGCAGTGGGTGGTGCCACTCACACTGCTGCTCGTGGTGCTCTTGCTCGTGGCCAACTTCAAGCACCTCACCGAGGCACTCATCGTCCTCCTGTCCGTGCCGTTCGCGCTCGTGGGCAGCGTGTGGCTGATGTGGCTGCTCGACTACCGGCTCTCCACGGCGAGCTACGTGGGCCTCATCGCCATGGTGGGCCTCGCAGCCGAGACGGGCATCGTGATGATTGTCTACCTGGATGCCGCCTTCGAGCGGCGCCTGCACGCGGGCAAGGTGCGCGACCTCAACGACATCATCTGGGCTCACATGGAGGGCACCGTCCAGCGCGTCCGCCCCAAGCTGATGACAGTGTCCACAATGCTCTTCGGCCTGGTGCCCCTCCTGTGGAGCCATGGCACGGGTGCGGACGTGATGAAGCGCATCGCGGCGCCGATGGTGGGTGGCCTGCTGTCGTCGGCGTTCCTGACACTCGAAATCATTCCCGTCGTCTACACCTACTGGCGGCTGTGGCAGCTCCGACACGGCCGACTGCACCTCACCAGCCAGGAGGGTGCCCCGAGCGCTTCGGAACGATAGAGCTGATTGGGCATCGCCGAGGTGCGCCTCCGCATTCAGCACCTGCGCCGCCTATCCAACTTTCGGTCGCTGCTACTCGGGTGCGTCAAGGCCACATTCGGCATTGCGTCAAGGCGAGTGAGCGAGGCGCGTGGGGCCGAGGCCACCGAATGCCTTAACGGCGAAGGGGGGAGGCACGGGGAGCGCCAGCGGGGCGTACCAAGGCTGCTGCTGCGCACGGCCTGGCTCGACACCGCCCACGGAGGCCTGCCCGCGCCTGCCATGGACCCCGGCCGAACGGGCCTCAATCGGGGCCACGGGAGCCCCCGGACAGGGCCTCGTTTATCCCAGGTCCCGCGCGCGTCGAGACCATGCGACCTTCACCCACCCCATGCTTGGCCCGCGAGCCCACGCGCACCTCCGCCACGCACGCCTTGTGAAGCGGGCGGCCAGAGGGTCAGAACCATGGACGAGAGGTCACCCAACATGTAGTTTGCGGACATTCAATCGGTCCCCGATTGAAGGGGGCCCCCAGCCCTCTCTTTGAAACCGCTGGATATCACTCGCCTTTCGGCCCTCAGAGAGTTTGAGTCCTCTCAGAGAAAAGCCGAGAACGAGTTCGCCTAGGGCTTCATTCGGGGAGCTGAACTGAAGGCCCTGCCAACCGGCAGGGCCTTTTTGTTTAACACGGGCCTCGCGATGAAAATCGCGGGGCCTTCGTGCTTAAGCCCCTGAATCCCAAGGGATTCTGGCTCGCGGTGCTGAAGAGGGCCCTCTCGGCTCTCAACCCCGCAGAGCGAGATGCCTCCTCTCCTCCGCTGCCGATTGGGCTCTCTGCCCCCCTCTTTCACCCGTCCTGGGGAGAGAGAGGTCGAGAGTGGTTAACAGGTGCTGTTAACTTTTGGGGAGGCGGTTAACAACATTCTCCTGGAGCCCCGCTCTTTCCGCTCTGAGGTTTCTGGGAGGGCGTCTCTCTCTGGTTTTTGGTTACGTTTCTCGCCTGCTTTGCTGGTCCTGGAGGGGGCAACGCAAGCCCAGCGGGGACCCTCTCAAGCAATACTCAAGGTGAAGGCGCCTTCAGCCGCCTCGGATCAGCCGTCTCCGCTGCCGTTTCACGGGGGGCTCGCCCCTCTCGCGAGGCGGCCGGCGCGCCGTCCCGAGAACCCCGGAGAGCGCCAAGACTCCGCAGAGTGTCCCACCCCGCGCGCAGGCTCGTGGAGATACCGGGCCCCACGGAAGTGCACCGCCAGCGCCCAGAGTTGCGCAGCCCCAGCC
>NZ_JABXEM010000162.1:0-26094 GCF_013372595.1 Myxococcus sp. AM011 | reverse complement strand
CAACCTAGGAATCGCGCTTCCCGACGGGAAGTCCGACATCCCCCACATGAAAACACCCTCCCTGAATACTGGACGTTTGACCCTGACTGGCGTCGCGGCGCTGGCCCTCGCCCTGGGATTGGGCGCCCCGGGTTGTGGAGATGGCGCCTCGCCCTGCACCGACTGTCCGCCCCTGGAAGGTCGCTACCGGATGAACTTTGGCGACGGCGGCGTCCCGGCCGACTGCATCCTGCTGGGCGTGGAGCTGCCCCGGGGCAGGCCGCTCGACATCACCCGCTCCGGAGACCGCCTCATCGGCAATCTGGAGGGCGTCGGACTGCTGGGGAACGTGTCCGCGGAGGGCTCGTTCACCCTCGCCGGCTCACTGGGCGGAGCCATGGATGGCGGGAGGATGGACACCCTGAGCCTCGCCGGTCGCTACACGTCCTTCGAGGGGGACGGCGGCACGGCGCGACTCGATGGGACGTATACCGGCAACTTCTCTCGCCCGAGCGGAACGGCGCCCCAGCGGTGCAGCCTCATCACTCCGTTTTCGGCGACCCGGGAATAGCGCCACGGGCCGCCAACGGAGGACGGGACTACTTCTTCTTGCTCTCGGCGGCCTTCGCCTCGGCCTTGTTCTTCTTGGCCCGCTTCTTCCAGGCCTGCTTGATCTTCATCTGCACGCGGCGGTGCTTGCTCTTGCTGCGGGCCATCGTTGACTCCTGTGCTCCGGTATGGAGGCGTGAAAAGAGGCGCTTAACTATCAGAACCCGAGGGGCTGCCGGAAGAGGAACCCTCCGAAGGCCCTGAAGGGGCCTGCTCGGCCCCAGGCTCCCCCCTGGATTCGACGTCGTCCGGGGCGGGCCGCGTCGGGAAGGGAATCCCCTCCGCCCCCCGGACCTGGGTGGGTCTGGCGGTGGACACCGTCACCTCCCCCTCCCGGTCCTCGTCGGTGGGCCTCTCCCGGGAGGCGGGGGCGCTGCTCTGCTGGGGCCGCTTCTTCACCGAGGCGAAGATGGGCTTGCAGGCGTCCACGAAGCGGCGGACCTCGTCCAGGGGGAGCGCCGGGCAGTGGTTCCCGTTGGCCCCCGTCATGGAGGTGGCCATGCAGATGGCGTTGAGGATGGCCTCCTCGGTGGCCTCCATCACCGCCTCGTAGAGCGGATCCAACCGCTGATCCAAGAGGAGCTTGAGCTTGTAGACCATCTTCTGCGTGCGCCGCGGGATGATGTTCGCGGTGGAGAAGCCGACGACAATCTCGCCCGAGCCGTGCGCCGCGTAGCTCCCCACCCGGCCGATGCCCAGCCCCACCCGCTTGCACAGGCGATTGATTTGATGGCTGAGCAGCGGCGCGTCCGTGGCCACCACCGCGATGATGGAGCCGTACGTCTTGCCCCGGGTGGGCGCGCCCTTGAACTTCTCCGCCAGCACTTCGCCCACGGGCAGGCCGCCCACGCGCAGGTTGTGCATCTTCCCGAAGTTGGACATCACCAGCACGCCCAGCGTGTAGCCGCCGAGCACTTCCGGCAGCTTGCGGGAGGACGTGCCGATGCCGCCCTTGAAGTCGCACGTCACCATGCCGGTGCCGCCGCCCACGTTGCCCTCGGCCACCGGGCCGGAGGCGGCGTTGCGGATGGCCTCGAAGACGTGCTCCTCGCGCACGTGCCGGCCGGAGATGTCGTTGAGCCAGGAGTCGTCGCACTCGCCGACGACGGGGATGATGACGTCGTGCTCGTCGCCGATGCCCGGGTAGCGCTCCACCAGGTGGCGCGCCACGCCGTCCGACACCGCGCCCACCGCCATGGTGTTGGTGAGGAGAATCGGCGTCTCGATGAGGCCCCACTCCATGAGCTGCGTCATGCCGGAGACCTCGCCCGCGCCGTTGAGCACGAAGCCTCCGCCCGTCATCCGCTCCATGAAGATGTTGCCCATGTTGGGCATGATGGCCGTCACGCCCGTGCGCACCGGGCCGTGGCCCGGTCTCAACGGGCCCTCGCCCTTGATGAGCGTGCAGTGGCCTACGAGCACGCCCTCCACGTCGGTGATGGCGTTGTATTTCCCGGGCTTGAAGCGGCCCAGGGGAAGACCCAGCTCGCGAGCGCGAACCCGCGGTCCCTTGTACTCGGGGATGTGCACCATGCCGGGCACACTAGCGGACCATCACCCACCGTCAACCACTCCGAACGCGTAATATCTTCAGGCGCGCGAATGAGAACGCGGCCTCGCTCCCAAGTGAGAACGGGAGCGGGCCGCGTGTGAAGGCGAGAGGCTCCGCGCCGCCTGGGCCCGGGAGCCATCGTCGTCAGGCCTTGGCTTCGATGCGCGGGGGCGCGTCGCCGTGCCCCGACGAGCCGTTGCCACCATTGCCGTTTCCGCCGCTGCCGGGCGCGGCGACGGTGGTGGGAGCGGGCGTGACCGTCGCCGGGACGAGCGCGCCGGCCTCGTCGAGCGAGGGGCCCTTATGGTGGTGGTGCGACACGGTGGAGGCGTGCTCGGTGGCGGCGCGGCGCGCCTCGCGCTCCTTGTAGCGGCGGATGGCGGGGGCCATGATTTCGCCGATGAGCGCGCGGTAGTCCATGCCCGCGCCCTGGGCGATGAGCACCAGGTCGCTCCAGCCTGGCGTGAGGCCCGGCAGCGGGTTGCACTCGATGAAGTAGATGCGCCCCTTGTCGTCCATGCGGAAGTCGATGCGCGCGACGTCGCGGCACCCCAGCGCCATGAACGAGCTTCGGGCCGCCGTGCGCAGCTTCTCCAGCAGCGCGGGCTCCAGCTTGGCGGGCGCGTCGTAGCGGATGCGGTCCGTCCAATCGAGCTTGTGCTGGAAGCTGTAGACGGGGTTCTTCTCGCCCTTGTCCAGGAAGACGATTTCCATGGGCGGCAGCACGCGCGGACGGCGCTCGCCGAGCAGGCCCACGGTGAACTCACGCCCGCCGATGTACTCCTCGATGAGCGCGGGCTGCTGGTACTTGCCGGCGATTTCGCGCACCACTTCGCGCAGCTCCGCCTCGCTGTGGCAGACGCTCTTGGTGACGACGCCCTTGGAGCTGCCCTCCGCCACCGGCTTCACGATGAGCGGGAAGGTGGTGAACTCCTTGTTGAGCCGCTCCTTGCCCGTGGCCATGAGCTGGAAGTTGGGCGTGAGGATGCCGGCCTGGCGGACGATCTTCTTCGCCAGCGCCTTGTCCAACGCAATGGAGAGCGTGGCGGGGTCGCTTCCCGTGTATGGGATGTCCAGGAGCTCCAGCATCGCGGGCACCTGGCTCTCGCGGTTGCGGCCCTTGAAGCCCTCGGCGATGTTGAAGACGATGTCGAGCGGCGTGCTGGACAGCACCGTGGGCAGCTCCGCGGTGGCCTCCAGGTCGATGACCTCGTGGCCCCAGGACGCAATCGCCTCGCGGATGGCCTGCAGCGTGTTGGGCGAGTCGTACTCCGCCTCGCTGTCCTCCACCGCCTCCGCGTTGGCCATGGGCTTCACGCGCTTGACGTTGTAGGTGAAGCCCACGCGCAGGGGCCCCGTCTTGCGAGCGGGCTTGCCCTGCCGCCGCGCGGAGTCCTTGATTTTGTACCGCTTGGCCGCGCTCTGGATGATGGAGTTGATGACCCCGTCCAGGTGCAGGCCATCCAGCTCCGCCGACGCGTAGATGCCCGCGCCCGGCTCCAGGCTGGGCAGCGCGTTGATCTCCAGGAAGTACGGCACGCCCGCGTCGCTGAGCCGGAAGTCGATGCGGCCCAAATCCCTGCAGTCGAGCGCCTGGTAGATCTTCTGCGCCATCTTCCGGACGTCCTCCGCGGTGCGCAGCGGAATCTGGGCCGGAGCGCGCACGCTGACGGCGCTCTCCTTCTTCGTCTTCAGCTCGTAGTCGTAGATGGCGTACCGGCGGCCCGCCGTCACGGCCGGGTCCACCACGTACTCCACCGGCGTGAGGACGCCGTCGTAGTCGTTGTCCACCGCCGCCAGGAAGGGCACCGTCAGGTCGCGGCCGGAGATGTACTCCTCCACCAGCACGCCCGCGGGGTACTTCTCCAGCGCGATGCCCACCTTGGCGCGCACCTCGTCCAGCGTCTCCGCGATGGAGTCCTGGGTGATGCCCTTGGAGGACCCTTCGAAGTTGGGCTTCACGATGACGGGGAAGCGCAGGTTCTCCGCCGTCAGCTCGCTGAGCTTCTCCACGTACTGCCAGCCCGGAGTGCGGATGCCCTGCTTGGCGAGGACGAGCTTGGTGAGCTGCTTGTCCAACGTCACCGCCAGCGCGTACGCGTCCGAGCCCGTGTACGGGAAGCCCAGTTCGTCGAAGAGCGCGGGATAGAACGCCTCGCGGAAGCGGCCCCGGCGGCCTTCCGCGGTGTTGAAGATGAGGTCGGGGCTGTACGCCTCCAGCCGCGCCACGGTGCGCGACGCGGGCCCGCTCACCTCGAAGCGCTCCAGCCGATGCCCCAGCCGCTCAATCGCCGCGGCCAGCGCGTTGACCGTCTCCTGGGTATCGAACTCCGCTTCTTCTTCCGAATCAGACAGCCGCAGGTTGTGGGTCAGCGCGATGCGCACGGGAGCCCCCTTCTCTTCTTCAGCGAGCGACCGCGGCGCATCTTCGCCGCGGACATGAGTCTTCCCGGTGCACGCTGATGCGCCACGGGGTCGCGGGCTGCAACGGTTGCGCCCGCCACAACCTTCCCATCCACCACTTGCGTCTGCGCCCAGGTGTCACCGAGCCGCCAGCCGAGCGGATCCCTCACCACGCGCCACGCCTCGATGCCTCCAATGACGAGGAGCCCCGCCACCGCCGCCACCGCGCCCAGCGGCGCCGGCATCATTCCCAACAGGACGATGAGCGCGAGCGGCGCGTTGCGAAGCGTGCTGTCGCGGTGACGCGCCGCCGAGCGCGTGGGCAGATGCATCACCTTCACGCCGAAGATGCGCTTGCCCACGCTCTGGCCCTGAATCATCCCGTCGGCGAGCAGCAGGAACAGCAGCGCGACGACGGCGCCCGCGGCGCCACACACCACGAACAGGCCCCACGCCACGCCCACGTCCACCACGCGCGCGCCCAGCCGCAGCCACAGCGACGCCTTCGGGTACGGCGAACCCGGGGCCGAGTCCTCCACCACCAGCCTCAACGCGCGCCCACCCCGGCTGGAGGTCATGAAGAGCCGCTCGCGTTGCGCGCTCACTCCTCCGGCTCCAAGGTGAGACCCTCCTCGTGGGGTTCCGGCTCGTCCAGTCCCGCCAGCCGCGCCAGCCGCTCATGCGCGCTCAACGGATGGAACGGTGCCTGGGAACCCGAGCCGGGCGCCCAGTCATTCCCCGCCGCCGTCGGTCCCGACTCGGACAGGCGCAAGAGCTTCGAGCGCGCCGCGTCCACGTCCGGCTCGACGGCCACACCCTCACGCGTGAAGAAGAGGAACGCCATGGCGGGCCGCTTGGAGGACTCGCGCATCGCGAACTGCACGCCGTCCAGGTTCCAGCCCTTCGCCGTCCACTCATTCAGGGTGCGCTCCAGCGCTCCCTCGTCCACCGTGGACAGCTCCACCACTTTGTACTGCAAGGATACGGAGGTACGAACCACGGGGGAGCGCCCGGTGCCGGGGCGCTGAGCCTTGCCGCGCCGGCGTTGGGGCGGGGGCTTCTCCGACTTGCGTCTGGGACGCTTCTTGGTGGGCATCGTGCGCGGGCTATTTGGGCGCAACACTCGCGGCGGATCAAGCGGCAACCCGCAAGCGGGGCTGGCGGGTGTTGCCTACAAGAGCTTCGCGGCTTCCAGCGCGTGGTAGGTGATGATGAGGTCCGCGCCGGCACGTTTGATGCCGGTGAGCGTCTCCAGCATGACGCGCTCGTAGTCAATCCAGCCGTTCTGCCCGGCGGCCTTGAGCATCGCGTACTCGCCGGAGACGTTGTAGGCGGCCAGCGGAAGGTCGAAGCGCTCCTTCACGGCCCGGATGACGTCCAGGTAGGCCAGGGCGGGCTTCACCATGAGCATGTCGGCGCCCTCCTCCACGTCCAGGGCGACTTCGCGCAGGGCCTCGCGCACGTTGCCCGGGTCCATCTGGTAGCCCTTGCGGTCGCCGGACTTGGGGGCGCTCTGGGCGGCCTCGCGGAAGGGGCCGTAGTAGCCGGAGGCGTACTTGGCCGCGTAGGAGAGGATGGGGATGTCCGTCAGGCGCACCTCGTCCAGCGCGCGGCGGATGGCGCCCACCCTTCCGTCCATCATGTCCGAGGGCGCGATGATGTCCGCGCCGGCCTGGGCGCAGGTGACGGCCATCTGCGCGAGCAGGGGCAGCGTGGCGTCGTTGACGACGTGGCCGTCCTCGAGCACGCCGCAGTGGCCGTGGTCGGTGAACTCGCACAGGCACACGTCGGCGATGACCTGGAGGTCGGGCTCGGCGGCCTTGATTTCACGGATGGCGCGCTGGACGATTCCGTCGCGCGCGTAGGCCTGGGTGCCCTGGGCGTCCTTGTGGTCGGGGATGCCGAAGAGGATGACGGAGGGCACGCCCAGCGACCTGGCCAGGCGGGCTTCCGTGACGGCGTGCTCCAACGACAGGTTGAAGATGCCCGGCATGGAGGCGATGGGACGGCGCACGTCCCGGCCTTCCACGACGAAGAGGGGATAGATGAAGTCCCCCGGGTCCAGGCGCGTCTCGCGGACCATCTCACGCAGGACGGGCGAACGGCGCAGGCGGCGGGGGCGATGGACGGGATGGGCCATGGTGGACGCCGGTATAAACCGACGACGCCCGGCCTTCATCGTTTCCGTGTGGCTGCCCGGCCGCTCACCCCGCGGCCAGCCGCCAGCTGTGCTGATGGCGCAGCCGCTCCCGGGCGTGGCGCTGGGCCCGCACCTCCGCGATGTCCGCCTCGTGCAGCGCCCTCGCGTAGCGCACCCGCGCCGCCTCGGTCCCCGCGGCAAGGCCCTGCTCGGCGGCCGCCAGCTCCCGACGGGCTTCTTCACGCTGCTGCTCCACGCGATCTCCGTACGTCATCATTCCTCCTGCCTTGGGGTGTGCGGCGGGGGACTGCACGCAACGGACCACACGCGGCTCCACCGCAAAGGGGCGAAACGACGAGGTGTCGCGGCGCGGCAGGCACAGCAGGCGTGCGAAACCCATTTCCCAGGGCCGCGAAAACGCTGTCGCGGACTGACTGGGACGCGCGACCGCTCGGCTGCCCCTTTCGACTGTCCGCGCGGAAGCAATCGCTGTCCACCCCGCTCGTCTACAGTCACGACCGTGACAGCCAGCACACCCGCCATCGAAGTGACGAACCTGCGCAAGACGTACAACCGCGCCTTCCGGAAGACGGGGAACATCGCCCTCCGGGGCATGGACCTGTCGGTTCCTCGAGGAAGCGCCTTCGGGCTCATCGGCCCCAACGGCGCCGGCAAAACCACCTTCATCAAGAGCATCCTCGGCATCGTCCAGCCGACGGAGGGCACCGTGCGAGTGCTGGGGGGCTCGCCCGAAGACGCCCGCATCCGCGCGCGCATCGGCTACCTGCCCGAGCGCCTGCACCTGCCGGGCTCGTGGACTCCCACCGCGTTCCTCGCCACGGTGGGCCGGCTCAAGGGCCTGCCGCCAGACGCCGCCGGACACTTGAGCCTGCTGGAGCGCGTGGGCCTCGCGGACGCCGTGGGCCGGAAGATTGGTGGGTACTCCAAGGGAATGCGGCAGCGACTGGGCCTGGCCGCGGCGCTCATCGGGAAGCCGGACCTGTTGGTGTTGGACGAGCCCACGGACGGAATCGACCCGATGGGGCGCATGGAGGTCCGGCGCATCCTCCAGGAGGAAGTCCAACGAGGCACCACGCTCTTCCTGAACTCGCACCTGCTGGCGGAGACGGAGCGGGTGTGTGACCGGGTGGCCATCCTCGCGGACGGGCGGGTGGTGCGCGAGGGCAGGATGGAGGACCTGGTGCGCGGCGAGTCGCGGTGGGTGGCGCGCTTCGCGCCGGGGGCGAGCGTGGAGGCGCTGGGGAGCGCGGGCTTCGTGCCAGCCCGGGCGGACGGCGCGTTCCATGTCGAGGCGCCGGACGCGACGGCGCTCAACGCGGCGTTGGACAGGGCGCGGGCGGCGGGGGCTTTGCTCGTGGAGCTGCGGCGCGACGGGATGGACCTGGAGGCGGTGTTGCTGGGGACGGTGAGCGCGCAGGCGATGCGAGCGGCGGAGGTGGCGGCATGAGTCCGGTGCTCGGTATCGCGGGGTACGTGTTGCGGGAAGCGGCGTCGCGCAAGTTCATCATGGCCTTCATGATCGGCCTCACCCTGGTGCTGGCGGTGGTGGCGTTGGGGATGCGCATCGACGTCATCGACGGCGCGCTCGCGGCCTCGCGCCTGTTCGGCCAGGAGGTCCGCGCGACCATCCAGTCCGTCGACGTGGCACTGCGGCCCGTGTACCGGGCGGCGGCGTTCATCGTGTTCTACGGCGGCATCCTGTTCGGCATCGTCGCGTGCTCGGACTTCGCGCCGTCGTTGATGTCGCCAGGGCGAATCGAGCACCTGCTCGCGCTGCCGATTCAGCGCTGGCACCTGCTGGCGGGGACGTTCCTCGGGGTGATGACGCTGGCCCTGGGTGGGACGCTGTATGGCACCACGGGGCTGGTGCTCATCTTCGGCGTGAAGACGGGGTACTGGACGGTGGGGCCGCTGGTGGCGGGGCTGATGGCGTGCGTGGGGTTCGCCGCGGTGTACGCGGTGATGCTGACCATGGCGACGCTGGTGCGCAGCGCGGCGCTGTGCGCGGCGGCGGGCTTCGCGGTGCTCGTGGGCGGCATCATCGCCGGGCACCGGCAGGACATCGCGAAGGCCTTCGAGGAGGGCGTGAGCCGGAGCCTGTTCCAGGCGGTGACGCTGGTGCTGCCGCGCCTGTCCGCGCTCGCGGAGGCCGCGGGAGACATGGCCGCGTCCCTGCCCCTGGAGGTGCGCTCGCTGGGGACGCTGCTCGTGGGGGTGTTCGTCTTCGGGATGGCGGCGCTCGTGGTGGGGTTCTGGCGGTTCGAGGGAAAGGATTACTGACATGGAGAAGCGCCAGAAGCGGCGGGTGTGGTTGGTGATGGCGGCGCTGCTGTTCGTCGCGGCGGCCGTGCTGATGTTCGCGGGCCAGGGCGAGGAGCCCGCGCCTCCTCCTCTCGAGGTGGACTTCCCGCGACGGATGCGCTCGGCGGACCGAGAGCGCGCGGAGCGTCGCAGGACGCAGGTGCTCCCGATGCTCGGGGCGGCGGACTCCGGCACGGTGGCCGAGCGCCCGCGTCCGAGAGATCCGCTCCTCGCCGCGCTGCCTCGCGGAGAGGGCAAGACGGCGGTCATCATCGAGGCGAACGCGCTGAGACACTCGCCCATCGGCGGGCTGCTGATGGACTGCCTGATGCGGGACGGAGGCAAGCAGTTGGCGGAGTTCCGCGAGAAGAGCGGCGTGGACCCCCTCCAGGACCTGGACCGGCTGGTCATCACGGACGAAGGGATGATGCTGTCGGGCAACTTCGAGAACGCGCGGTTCAAGGAGCTGCTGGGCGAGCGCGTGTCCGCGGACTACGGCGAGGGCGCGCGGGTGTACGAAGCGGGTGAGAACAGCGTCACGCGCCCGGATGGCACCACCGTGAAGCGGCGGGACAGCTCGGCGATAGCGACGTGGAACAACCAGCTGCTCGTGGTGGGCAAGTCGCCGGACGAGGTGAAGGCCGCCATCGACCGCGTGGAGGGACGCGGGCCGGACGAGCCACCGGCCATCTCCGAGAGCAGCACGTATGGCGAGATGTACGGCGTGCTCTCGGTGGAGATGATCGCCCGGTTGATCCCCCCGGAGCAGGCCGCGCTGGCCCAGCGGCTGCGCGACGTGGCGAAGAACGTGGAGCTGCACCTGGACGCCAGCTCGGACGTGGCCCTGGTGGCGGAGGTGCGCGGCCCCAGTGCCAACGACGTGACGGACCTGGGCAAGTCCCTGGGCGCGGCGTTGTCACTGGCACGAATCAAGGCCCAGGCCGGCGAGGACAAGGACCTGGCCCAGTTGCTCGACTTCGCCAAGGTGAAGCCCGACGGTGACTCCTTCACGCTGGAGATGGCCGTTCCCCTGGAAGTCATCCGGGAGCGCCTGGCCATCTGCCGCGAGGATCGCCAGAACGCCGAGAAGGCCCTCTCCTCCGGGAAAGAGCCCCAGGAGACGGGGGTCGAGCAGGTCCCGGTGCCCGTGCGGTAGACGGGCGCCGGTTCACGGCGAGCCCCCCCTTCCTCCTCGGAGCCCCGGAGCCACCGCGCGCGGATGATCCCCGAGCGAACGAGGGGGCTCTCGCTGTGGCCAAGGCGCGGCGATCTCTGCGAGACTTCGCCGCGCCCGGCCTGCCCCACCTATCGAGGCAGCCCAGTCCGACGAGAGAACGGCTTGATGATTTCGCGTGTGTCGAGGGTGGCCCCGCTGCTGTTCGGCTCGGGGCTGTGCGCCCTTGTCTACCAAACGGTGTGGCTGCGGGAGTTTCGCCTCATCTTCGGCGCCAGCACGGCGGCGTCGGCGGCCGTCCTGGCCATCTTCATGGCGGGCCTGGGCCTGGGCGGTGTCCTCCTTGGCGCCCGCGCGGACCGTCAGCCGCGCCCCCTGAACTTCTACGCCAACCTCGAGCTGCTCATCGCCGCCACCGCGGCCCTGAGCCCCTTCCTCGTCGAATTGGCGCGCGCCGTGTACATCGGCGTCGGTGGCACCCCCGTCCTCGGCATCGCGGGTGGCACGGTGGCCCGGATGATCCTCTCCGTGCTCGTGCTGTCGGTGCCCACGGTGCTGATGGGCGGCACCCTCCCGGCCGCCGCGCGCGCGGTGCAGTCAGATGACGACCCGGCCCGCCGCCACCTCGCCGTGCTCTACGGGGTGAACACGCTCGGCGCCGTCACGGGCGCCACGCTCTCCACCTTCTTCCTGCTGGAGGTCTACGGCAACCGCACCACCCTGTGGATCGCCTGTCTCCTCAACGCCGCCGTCGCCATCACCGCCCGCAGCGTGAGCCGGGCGATGGAGCCCGAGGGCGCGACGCAGCCCAAGCCGGAGACCCCGCCCGCCGAGGGCGCGACTCCCGTGGCCGCCAGCCCCGCCGCGCAGCTCCCAGTCCCCCTCTCCGCAGCGCGCCACTCGCCCAAGTTCGCGCTCGTCGCCGCGATGCTGGTGGGCTTCGCGTTCCTGCTGATGGAGCTGGTCTGGTACCGGATGCTCGGCCCGATTCTCGGCGGGACGACGTTCACCTTCGGCCTCATCCTCGCCATGGCGCTCCTGGGCATCGGCCTGGGCGGCGCGGCCTACTCCATCGTCTTCCGTCACCGCCCCGCGACACTGGGCGGGTTCGCCCTCACCTGCGCGGCGGAGGCGCTGTTCATCGCCCTGCCCTTCGCGCTGGGAGATCGCCTGGCCATCGTCGCCGCGCTGCTGCGCCCGCTGGGCGGCATCGGCTTCGCGGGGATGATGATGGGCTGGGCGCTGGTGGCCGCGGTGGTCATCCTGCCCGCCGCGTTCATCTCCGGCATCCAGTTCCCGCTGCTCCTGGCGCTCGTGGGCCAGGGCAGCCACGACGTCGGCAAGCAGGTGGGCCAGGTCTACGCCTGGAACACGGTGGGCTCCATCGTGGGCTCGCTGGCGGGCGGCTTCGGCGTGATTCCCCTGCTGACGGCGCCGGTGACGTGGCAGCTCGTCGCGGGAATCCTCGCGGTGCTGGGCCTCGCCTCCGTCGCGCTCTCCTTCCATGTCGAGCGACTCCGGGTGGCCATGTGGCTGCCCGTCTCCGTGGCCGCGCTCGCACTGGTGATGCTGTCCGCGCAGGGCCCCTCGGCGGCGTGGCGGCATGGCAGCGTCGGCGCGGGCCGCGCGGGCCTGAACAACCCGACCATCAATCACATCGACGCGTGGATGCGCGCCAAGGCGCGCGGCATCGTCTGGGAGGAGGACGGCGTGGAGAGCAGCGTCGCGCTCAGCTCGAGCAACGGCCTCTCCTTCGTCGTCAACGGCAAGACGGACGGCAACACCATCGGCGACGCGCCCACCCAGGTGATGGGCGGCCTGCTCGGCGCCCTGCTGCACGCGGATGCGAAGAACTCGCTCGTCATCGGCCTGGGCACGGGCAGCACGGCGGGATGGCTGGGCGCCATCCCCCACATGGAGCGGGTGGACGCGGTGGAGATCGAACCCGCCATCCTCGAGGTCGCTCGGCGCTGCCACGCGGTCAACGCGAACGTGATGGACAACCCGAAGGTCCACCACTTCATCGGCGACGCGCGCGAGGTGCTGCTCACCACCCGGCAGCGCTACGACATCATCTTCTCGGAGCCCTCCAACCCGTACCGCGCGGGCATCTCCAGCCTCTTCACCCGGGACTTCTACCAGGCCGTGAAGGAGCGCCTCGCCGAGGGCGGCATCTTCGTGCAGTGGCTGCAGGCCTATGAGGTGGACTCGCTCACGGTGCAGAGCGCCTACGCGACGCTGTCCTCGGAGTTCGAGGCCGTGGAGACCTGGCAGGTGCACTCCGGCGACCTGCTGCTGGTGGCGACGCGCAAGCCGATGGTCCACGACGTCGCGAAGATGCGCGCCCGCATCGCCGAGGAGCCCTATCGCACCGCGCTGCGCGCCACCTGGCGCACGGACGAGGTCGAAGGCGTGCTCGCGCGCTTCGTGGCCACGCCGGCCTTCACCACGCGCGTGGCGGAGGAGAGCCAGTCCCTCATCAACACGGACGACGTGTCCTTCATGGAGTTCGCCTTCGCGCGCAGCCTGGGCCGCGACGCGGGCTTCTCCATGAGCTCCCTCTGGACGACGACGCACAACCTGGGCACGGGCCGGCCGCAAGTCACGGGCGAGGTGGACTGGGACCGCGTGGCGCAGCACCGCCTCTGGAACAGCACGCCCCTCTCTCGCGCGGAGGCCGCAAGCCCCGCCGTGAAGAAGTACGCCCCCTTCATCGACGCGTACAACCGGAACCAGGCGCCCGCCGCCCGCGCGCGCTGGCTGCACGAGCGCTTCGAGCCCAAGGGCCCTCGCGAGATGGTGGCGTTGGCCCGGGTGTTCGCGAACGCGGGTGAGGACGAGGCCTTGAAATACACCGTGCCCCTGCGCGCGACGCTGCCCGTGGAGGCGGACATGCTGGAGGGCATGCTGCGCCTGCGCCAGAAGCGGCTGGAAGAGGCCACCACCCTGTTCGAGCGCGCGTTCATCGCCCTGCGAGAGGACCCGTGGCCGGCGCGAGAAGTCACCTCCTCCGTCCTCCCCGAGCTCATCCACATCGCCCGCGCCGACAAGAAGCTGGGCAAGCGGCTCATCGACGTGCTCGCCAAGCCCTTCGCGGCGGAGTCCCTGACGGTGGCGCGCGAGGAGACCCGTATCGAAATGGCCCAGGTGGTGGACTGGATGGGGCTGTGCGTGGAGGTGCTCGCACCCGTCGAGCCGCTGTCGGTCTGGGACAGCCGGCAACTGGATGACCGCCGCCGCTGCTACGAGCACCACGGGCACCCGCTGGCGGCCGTGGCCGCGGCGGACCTGGAGCGGCTGCTCGCCCAGGCCCCCACGGTGTTCATGCTGCAGACAGTCCAGATTCCGGGGGCGGAGACGCCTCCCTCCGAGCCCGCGCCGTCCACGACGCCCGCTCCGCCACAGGCGGGCGAGTCCGCGCCGTGAAGTCCTGAGGCACTCCGCGCCGCCCGCACGTCCAGGGAGGTCCTCCCGAGCGTCTCGCCGGGGCCCGCCTGGAGCTCGAGTCGCGAGCCCCGAAGCGCCTCCGACGAGCCTGGCGTCAGCACCCTCACGCGCGGCTACGCGTCGGTGTCGAGGAACAGGAGGCCGGCGGGAGGCAGCGGGTCCACCCGCAGCGTCCGCGAGGGCAACGTGGCCTGCGCCTCCATCACCGCGCGGACCTCCCAGACGGGCGGCGGATTGAGCGCGAAGCCCGCCTGGAACGTCCCCGCCTCCACGCCCTTCACCAGCGACTCCAGCCCCTGCACCGGGAAGACGTGGGGATGCCCCGCCGCCTCGGGGTCCTGGATGCCCAGCACCGTCCTCAGCACCAGCGCGTTGAGCAGCGCCAGGTCCAGGCTGCGCAGCGTCGGGTTGCGCGGCGCGCCCTTCAGGTGGGCCAGGTCCAACCCCTGACGGAACCGGAGGATGCGCCCCCGTCCCCCGGGCAGCACCAGCAGCACGGCGTGGTGGCCCGAAATCAGCGTTGCCAGGCGCTCGCGCGCGGCCACGAGTCCCCGAGGAGTGTCGAGCGGCTCATCCAGCTCGTACACGCGCGCATACGCCGTCACCAGCGTGAGGAACGTCTCTTCCTTGAAGGTCGTCACGCCCTTGAGCGCGCGGTGGATGGGCAGCAGCTCCAGGCCGGGGTCCGACAGGGGCACCACGGCGGCCAGCGTCGGCCCACCCTCGGCCAGCGCGGTGAGCGGGCGCATGGGCGCCTCGTCCAGCACGGCCTGGATGCGCTTGGACACGGGGGACGGCTCTATCCGCCGCAGGGCAATCGTGCGGCCGTCGTAGTCGCCCTCCCACACCAGGCTGGAGCGCTCTGCCGCCTCGGCGAGCAGGCCCCGGAACACGCCATGGTCATCCGCGGTGAGGGTGACGGCGGGCTCGGCCTCCCAGGAGCGGGGACGGTACGGGTCATGCTCCAGCGGAGTGCCCGCGTCCTGCCGCAGCGCGCACAGGAGGTAGCGCACCGGGGGACCGCCCAGCTTGCCCGCCTGGCTGTGGACCTCCACCAGGTACAGCGCGGGCCGTGCATCCCTCAGCAGGACGCCGGAGTCGCGCTGCCGGCGCAGCTCCGCGGACGGGTTGGCGGCCTCCAGGAGGGGCCGGACGTGGGAAGGCTGGGGCACCGCGTTGCTGAGCGGCACGTAGCCGCTGGGCTCGAGGGTCCGGGCCAGCGGGGTCAGCAGGGCCGTGAAGGGATGGACGCGCGCCATGTCGACGGAAGGTGGTGTCGGCCACCCCGCGTTGCCACGCGGCCCGCTCGGCCGCCTGGGGGCCCGTCTACCACCAGACGTTGCGGTACGGCCGGTCCTTCGCATGCTTCAGGGACGAGCGGTCCACGCTCTCCTCCCACAGCAGGCTCACCGTGGTGATGGCGCCCGCCGAGCCGAGGAAGGACAGCACGTAGGGAGTGGACTGGTCGAACCCGCCCAGCACCAGGCCGGAGATGAGCAGCACCGCCGCGCCCACGCCCGCGCCGAAGAAGTCCGCCCGGAGAATCTGCGAGGGCGTCGGGTCATACCGCATGGTGGCCAGCGCCAGCGCACCCGCGCCGATGCCGGGCGCCAGGAGCAGCGCGTCCCGCCACGTCTTCGAGGAGATGTCCGTGCCGGAGAAGTGGATGACGGCCAGGAGCAGCGACGCATAGGCCGCGCCCCAGCCCGCGCCGGAGGCCATCAGCAGGCCGTCGTTCAGCGGAAGCTGTCCGCCTCCGAGCCCCGCGGTGAGCCACGCGCCCAGCTCCGCCCCGAGGAACGCGGACCAGGTCAGCACGCCCGCGTCCTGGGTGAAGAGGTCCATGAAGCCGGCCATGAACATGCCGCCCACCACGGAGTTGCCCATGCCGAAGGTCGACATCGGCCGGTCCACCCAATTGTTGAATTGCCACCACGCCGAGGCACCGAAGCCCAGGCCCGCGCCAATCAGCGTGCCGGCCAGCATCGCCTCGCGCGAGCTCTGGTCGAAGCTGAAGTCATTGGCGAACGCCTGGGTGAAGAAGCCACCCAACGCGCCGAGCGTGGTGTGGTGGGCGATGAACTTGAAGCTGCCCGGCCCGGACAGGAAGGGCCCCAGACGCTGGCGGCCGTCCAGCACGGCGCCACTGTCCACGTAGTCGGGCTGCACGGGCGTCGACGCTGGAGACAGGGTGGGACGCAGGCCGTCCTGCGTCACCGGCGCCAGGGGCGAGGTGCGCGACGCGTCCGGCTCCTGGGCCAGCGGCGCGTCCCGGGAGGGAACAGCACCTTCGACGGGCGGCGCGGCCTGCTGCTGTTGCTGCGCGGAGCCGGGCTGTTCGTAGCCAGGCTGTCTCTCGGAGTCCCCGGGCTGCTGCTGCTCCTGGTACGAGGGCGACGCCGGCTGCGAGGGCGCGGCCTCCTGCGAGGGGTACGAGGGCCGCGCCTGGGACGGCTCCGTGTACGGGTACGAGGATCCCGTCTGGGCGCGCGCGGCCTCGGGAGAAGCGAGCACCAGCGCGAGGACGGCGGGGAGGCAGATCCAGTTTCTCAGAGGTGACACGCAAGCAACTCCTTGGGTCCGTCCGCCACAAGACCACAACCCGCGCCGACGTGGTGGTTTTTGCATGCCACCGGGCCCACTCGCCACGACGGAAGCGCTCGAGGCCGGGTGAAGCGTCACGCGCACGGCACTCCTTGCGCGCGGGCTTCAATTCTTTCGCGACGCGGAACGCGCTCAGGCATCGGTGCGCATCATGCCCAACGGGTTTTCGTGGTCCGAGCTCGACGTCGACTCCGCGCGCATCGTGGTCATCAAGGACGTCCCCCTCCCCGCCCCGGGTCGCGACTTCGTCCTGTATTGGTGCATGGTGAACCATCGAGCCGAGGAGAACCACGCGCTCGACACGGCCATCGCCCTGGGCAACCACCTGAACCTGCCCGTCGTCGTGTATCACGCGCTGCGGCCGGACTATCCCCATGCCTCGGACCGGCTCCACGCGTGGGCGATGGAGGGCATGGCGGACATGACGTCCGCCTTCGCGTCGCGCGGGCTGCCGTACTGGGTGGAGCTGCCACGTCACACGCGTGAGCACCACCCGCGTCTGGCGGAGCTGGGCAAGCGCGCCGCCGCCGTGGTGGCGGACTTCTTCCCCACGTACATCATCCCCGGGCACCTGCGCGGCGCGGCCAAGGCGCTCCACGTGCCGCTGTTCGCGGTGGATGCGTCCTGCGTGGTGCCCATGCAGCGCATCCCCACCCTCCAGGCCGGCGCGTACACCCTGCGCCCGAAGCTGCAGAAGCTGTGGCCGGAGTACCTCGGCCGCATCCTGCGCTCGCGCCCCGTCAAGGCCGCGGCGGCCGGGCACAAGCTGACGCCGGACTTCGCCGTGGCCGACGCGCGCGAGGCCCGTCAGTCCCTGGCGAGCTTCCACATTGACCACGCGGTGACGCCGCTGGCGGAGCGCGGTGGACGCAAGGCGGGACTCAAGGCGCTCGACGCCTTCCTGCACGAGAAGCTGGAGGGCTACGACGACGGGCGCAATGACCCGGGCCGCTCGCACCAGTCGGGCCTGTCTCCCTTCTTCCACTGGGGCAACCTCTTCCCGGGCGAGGCGGCCCGCGCCGCCATCCGCGCGCGCGGCACCGATGACGCGAACGTGCGCGGCTTCCTGGAGGAGCTGCTGGTGCGGCGCGAGCTGGGCTTCAACTTCTGCTTCCACACCCCGGAGGCGAAGCAGCTCTCCGTGGACTCGCTGCCCGGCTGGGCGCGCGAGACGCTGTCCACGCACCAGAAGGACGCGCGCGAGCACCTGTACTCGCTGGAGCAACTGGAGCACGCGCGCACCGGGGACGGCCTGTGGAACGCGGCCCAGCGCGAGCTGGTGGAGCGGGGCCGCATCCACAACTACCTGCGCATGCTGTGGGGCAAGAAAATCCTGGAGTGGAGCCGCACCCCGGACGAGGGCCTGCAGCGCATCGCCCACCTCAACGACAAGTACGCGGTGGACGGCAGAGACCCCGCGAGCGTGGCCAACTTCATGTGGGTCCTCGGGCTGCATGACAGGCCCTTCCAGGAGCGCAAGGTGCTGGGGAAGGTGCGGCCCATGAGCTCGCCGCGCACCGCGGAGAAGTACGACCTGGCGCCGTACATGGAGCACTGGGGGCGCCCCGGAGACCCGCCGGTGAAACTCAAGCGCTCCCGGCGTGTGTCCCCACCGTGAGCAAGGCTGTTGACATCCGCGCGTCCAAAAGTGACACGGCGGTTCCCTTCTCGTCCCACCGCCACTAAACGCAAAGGTGGGACACCGACGCCAGGAGCCGTGCGCCATGGGCATGATGAAGTTCGATATTCCCCACTCCCTTCCGAAGGACGAGGTGAAGAAGCGCGTGGAGCAGCTTCTTCAGTACTGGGGAGGAAAGTACGGAGTGAAGGCGGACTGGCAGGGCGAGGGCGCCAAGATTGTCGGCAAGGTGATGGGCATCCAGTTGGACGCGTCCTTCAAAATCACCGACAAGGCCGTCGAGGGCGAGGGCACGGACCCCGGCATGCTGCTGCGCGGCCAGGCCAAGTCCTACCTCCAGAAGAAGTTCGGGTCCGTCCTGGACCCGAGCAAGTCGCTGGACCAGGTGAAGAGCACCCTGGACTGAGGGCGCCGGCCTTCAGTGCGGAGGCTGTTCTTCCAGCGCGGCGAGGGCGTAGCGCGCCGCGCGGGAGATGGCCTCCGCCGAGTCCGGCATCTCCGGGTAGTGCCCCGCCAGCGTGCGCTGCGGGAAGCGCAGCTGGGCAATCGCGTTGCGGTAGCTGCGACGCGCGGCCTCCGAGTCGTGACTGCGCTCCTGCACCTGCGCCAGCAGGTAGTGGCCGATGGCCAGCGTGGGTTCCAGGAACAGCGCCTTGCCCAGCTCGGAGCGCGCCTCCTTCAGCTCTCCGGCCTGCAGGGCCGCCACGCCCCCAAAGATGCGGGCCTCCACGCACAGCGGCTCGCGCTGGATGGCCTGGGCGAAGGCCTCGCGCGCCTCGGGGATGCGCCCGGTGAGCGAGAAGAGGTTGCCCAGCGTCAACAGCGCGTCCAAGTCACTCGGCTCATCCACCAGCAGGCGCTGCACGCCGGAGATGGCGCCGGGGAAATCCCCCTGCGTCATCTTCCGCACGGCCATGGCCAGCCGCTCCGCGGGCGGCAGCAGCTTGGGCCACGCGGAGGGTACCGCCAGCTCTCCGGTGACGGTGCGCGCGGGCGCGGACACCGCCGGAATCTCCACGGTGGGCCGCATGCGCGAGGCATCAGGGCTGCCCACCGCGGGCAGCTCCACGGTGACACGCGGGCGGCCCAGGTCATTGACCCGCGTCGTCGTCGAGGACGACGCATTGGCGCTCGGCACGGGCGAGGCGGCGGGCAGCGGCCCCACGGCGGGGAAGGAGCCGGTGAGCGAACCGGGCCCCCGGACGGAGGACGCGTCCGACGAGGCTCCGCGAGGACGGGCGCCAAAGGCCCCTTCGATGGGGGGCCGCGCGTACACGGCGGGAGAGAACGGCTCCGGCTCCGGCGCGCGCTGGGCCTGCTCGGCGGTGCCGGGGTACGGATGGATGCGCAGGGGCGGCGGACGGTAGCCCTTGTCGCTCGGCGGGCGCCGATACACGAAGGCGCCGTCCACTTCGATCATCTCGAAGCGGTCATAGACCTTGAAGAGGCTCTCCGAGTACCCGAGGAAGAGCAGTCCGCCGGGCCGCAGCGCGCTGAGGAAGCGGTCCATCAACCCGCGGATGGTGGGCAGGTCGAAGTAGATGATGACGTTGCGACAGAGGATGAGGTCCAGCGAGTTCAGGGCCACCTTGTCGAAGACGGGCACGGCCAGGTTCTGCCCGTCGAAGCGGATGTACTCACGCAGCGCGGGCAGCGCCTCGAAGCCATCCTCGACGGGACGGAAGAACCGGGCCAGCCGCTCCGGATGGATGCTGATGCTCCGGCGCAGGGAGAAGCGCCCCTGCCGGGCGGCCTCCACCGCGGCCAGGTTCAGGTCCGTGGCCCACAGGTCCACCTCGGAGGACAGCGCGCCCAGCTCCGCCAGCACCATGGCCACGCTGTAGGGCTCCTCGCCCGTGGCGCAGCCAGCGGACCAGACGGACACGCGGCGCATCTCCCGCCGCGCGCGCGCCAGCAGGTCCGGCAGCACGCTCTTCTCCAGGGCGCGGAACTGCTTGCCGTCGCGGAAGAACTCCGTGTGACCCACCGTCACCAGCGGCAAGAGGGATCGCAGCTCCTCCTCACCGCCGGGCCCCGCCAGTCGCTGGAGGTAGCGCTCCGGCTCCTCCACGCCCAGCGCGGGCATGCGGGTGGACAAGGCCAGCCGCAAGCTGTGGAACCCATCCGGGGTGATCTTCAGCCCCGCGCGCTCCAGGAGGAGCGCCGCGAGCTGCTGAAGCACTTTGTTGCTCACATTCAGCACGCTTCCACCCACTGCACCAACGTGGGGCCAATGCGCTCCAACGGCAGCACTTCCTGCGCCGCCCCGAGCAGCACCGCCTCGCGAGGCATGCCCCATACCGCGGACGTCCCTTCATCCTGAGCGATGGTCCGCCCTCCCCGCTCCCGGATCTCCTTCATCCCCCGCGCACCGTCCCGCCCCATCCCCGTCAGGATGACCCCAACGCAGCTCGCGCCGAAGGCCTCCGCCGCCGAAGTGAGCAGCATGTCACACGAAGGCCGGAATCCCCGGAGAGCCGGTCCCGAGTCCAGCTCCAGCCTGCCCTCGGGTCGCACCAACAGATGACTGCCCGACGGTGCGATGTAGACCGTCCCGGGCACCATCACCATGCCGTGCTCCGCCTCCGTCACTCCCAGCGCCGTCTCCATCGTCAGCCAGTGTGCGAGGCCCTCCGTGAATCCCTCGCTGATGTGCTGGCAGTAGGCGATGGGCGCGGGAAAGTCTCGTGGAATCTTCCGCAGTACCTGTGCAACGGCCTTCGGACCGCCCAGGGACGCGGCGATGGCCACCAGGGGAAAGGGCGGCGGCGGGAGCTCCTCCTTGGGGGCCCGGGTGACGGAGCGCGTCTGGCGCACGGCCTTCACCTGGGCCAGCAGCACCAGCTTGCGAGCGATGTGGGCCCAGAAGTCGGCGCCGGGGATGGCCGGGCGCTCCACGACGTCCAGGGCGCCCAGGGCCATGGCCTGGAACGCGTCCTGCCCGGACAGGGCGCCGGGGTGCAGCGCCAGCACCGGCACGGGCCGGCCCACCATGACGTCGTCGATGGCCTCCAGGGATTCGATTCCCGTCAGGTCCACCAGCACCACGTCCGGGAAGTGGCGCTGCACGGCGACGAGCGCGCCGGGGAAGTCGACTTCGGCGGGCCCCACCGGGACGAGCGACTCGCCGTCGAACAGGCCCCGGGCCGCGAGCGCGCGCAGCCCCTTGCCCACCATGAGCACCCTGAACGCCATCCCCGCCGCAGCCGTGCCGCCCAAACGTGGCTCCTCAGGTCAGCCTGTCGATTGCCTGGGCGAGCACTTCCACGCCCAGCTCTCCCTTGACGAGATAGGCATCCGCGCCCGCGTCCAGGCCGCGCCGCTTGTCTTCGGGAGAGGCGAGCGACGACAGGATGATGACGGGGATGCGCGCCACCGCGGGCGTCGACTTCAGCCGCCGCGCGAGCGAGAAGCCGTCCATCTTCGGCATCTGCACGTCGGTGAGGATGAGGTCGTAGGTGTTGTTCTGCACCTTGACGTAGGCCTCCTCGCCGTCCTGGGCCTCCTCCACCATGTGGCCCAGCGCCTTGACGAGCGCGCCCTCCGTCGCACGGGCAATGGGAGAGTCGTCCACGAGCAGCACCCGGAGCCGCTTGGCCGCCGGCGCCTGGGTGACGGGCCGCGCCATGCGACGCACCTCCGTCATGATGTCGGGGACGTGCAGCAGCACGGCGATGCGGCCGTCCTCCAGCGCGGCGGTGCCGGCGATGAAGGGCGCGCCCTTGAGGAACTCGCCGCCGCAGGGCTTCACGGCGACTTCGCGCTCGTCCACGAAGCCGTCCACCACGAGGGCCGCGTGGTCCTCGCCGTGACGGACGACGACGGCCGGCGGGCGGTCGAAGCGGTTGCCACCGTTGAGGCCGAGCAGCGGCCCCAGCGCCACGAGCGCGGTGGGCTTGCCCCGGTGCCGCACGGCGAGGGTGCCGAAGATCTCCAGCCGGTCATCCGGCTTGACGCGCATCACCGCCTCGACGTCGGCGGCGGGCATGCCGTAGACATCATCGCCCAGGCGCACCAGCAGCACCTTCATCAACGCGAGCGACTGAGGCAGCCGCAGGGTGATGGTGGTGCCACGGCCGATGCGGCTGTTGACGCCCACCGAACCGCCGAGCGTCTCCACCTTGCGCTTCACCACGTCCATGCCGACGCCGCGGCCGGACAGCTCGCTGACCTGCTCGCGGGTGGAGAAGCCGGGACGGAAGATGAGCTCGATGGCCTCGCGCTCGGACAGGGCGGCGGCCTGAACCGCGTTGATGAGGCGCTTGTTGACGGCCACCTGGCGCAGGCGCTCCGGGTCGATGCCGCGCCCGTCGTCCTCCACCTCGATGTGGAGCATGTCGCCATCCACGCGGACGCGGATGCGGACCCGGCCCGTGAGCGGCTTGCCGAGCTGCTGACGCGTGTCAGGCGACTCCAGGCCGTGGTCCACCGCGTTGCGCAGGAGGTGCACCAGCGCGTCGCGCACGTCTGCCAGCATGGACCGGTCCACGCCGATGTCGGCGTTCTCGATGAGCAGGTCCACTTCCTTGTTCTGCGTGCGCGCCATGTCCCGCACCGCGCGCGGGAAGGCGTCGAACACCGTGGACAGTGGCACCAGGCGGGCCTCCGCCACGTGGTCCGCCATCTTCGACAGGTTGCCGTGCAGGATGTTGATGCCGTCGTCGTTGCGCCGCACGAAGCGGAACGCATCGTCGCGCAGCATGTGGAGATCGCTCTCCACGCGGTCCAACACCATGCGCACTTCGTTGGGAATCTCCACCTGCTCGGCCAGCCGCAGGAAGCGGTCTCCCAGGCGGCTGAAGCGCTCGAACAGCGCCTCCGTCTCCGAGCTGCGCAGCCGACCCCGGGCGCTCTCCACCAGCAGGTCACCCGCGAGCAGGCCCAGCGAGTCCAGCACCTCCACATTCACGCGAATCGTGCGGTCGGCGATGGCCGACTTCGCCGCGCTCGGAGCCTCCTCCTCCCCACCTCGGACTGGAGGATGCGCCGCGGCCGGAGCTTCCACGGGCGCCGGCCGGGGAGCCGCCACGGGGGCGGCGGCCACGGGGGGTGGCGCTGAGACGACGGGCGCCGCCACCGGAGGAGGCGGCTTGGGCTTCGCGCCATGAATGACGGGCGCGGCCTGGCCGGACACCTCCGCCATCGCGCGCACGATGTCCTCGCTCGCGGACGTGCCGATGTTCGCACCGGACAGGTCCTCGATGAGGTCGGACAGGACGTCGCAGGCACGGAGCATGACGTCCGTGGCGATCTCCGTGGCCGTGCGTCCCTCTCGCTCGGCGCGCAGGACGTCCTCCGCCGCGTGAGCGAGCTGACCGATGGCGGCGAGGCCCAACATGCGGGCCTCTCCCTTCATCGTGTGCAGCTCGCGCGCGACGTCGTCCGCGGCCTGATCCGCGGTCTCCTTCTCCAGGTCCAACACACCCAGTTGGATCTTCTGGAGGCGGTCGGCGGTGACCTCCTGGAACTTCTTCAGGAGGGATTTCTTGAGTGCCTCGGTATCCATGGGCGGTGAGCGCTGCGCACCCTCCCCTTCCCAAAAGAGCTAGTCGGCCTTGAAGCGCTTGATGAGCTCCGCCAGCCGTGCGGCCAGCTGGGTGAGCTCCGCCGCCGCCCCCGTCGCCTGCTTCGACGCCTGGGTCGTCTGACGCGTCACATCTTCAATCTCCGCCATGGACGCCACCACCTGCTCGGTGGCCGTGCGCTGCTGCTGGGTGGCGAGGTTGATGACGCGGGCCGCGTCGCTCGTCTCCTGCACGCCGGCGAGGATGCCTTCCACGGCCTGGGCCGCGACGGCGCCCAGCTTCTCACCGGACTCGGTGGCCGTCTTCGACGCCTCGGCGGCACCCGCGGCGGCCGCGGTGGCCTCGCGAATCTCCGTGATGAGGTTCTTGATCTCCTTGGTGGAGTCCAGGACGTTCTCCGCCAGCCGGCGCATCTCCGCCGCGACGATGGAGAAGCCCTTGCCCGCCTCACCCGCGCGGCTGCCTTCCAGCGCCGCGTTCAGCGCGAGCAGGTCGGAGCGGTCGGCGATCTCATCGATGACCTCGACGACGGTGCCGATGCGCTCCACGCGCTTGGACAGCTTCGCGATGGAGTCCGCCACGGCGACGCCGTCGCTGCGGATCTGCTGCATGGCCTGGATGAACTCGCCAATGGCGCCACGGCCCGCGCGCGCCGCGCCGAGCGTCTCTTCCGCCACGCGCGCCACGCTGCCGGCGTTCTCGGCGATCTGCGCGGAGGCATGCTTCAACTCCTCCATGGTGGCGGTCGTCTCGTGGATGGCCGCCGCCTGCTCCGTGGAGGACGTCTCGTGCTGGGTGGACGCCGCCAGCACCTGGTTGGCGGACGAGGACAGCCGCAGCGCCGCCTCGTTGATCTCCCGCACGAACGTACGCAGCGTCTCGATGACCTTGCCGAAGCCCTCCAGCAGGGGCCCGAGCTGGGGGTCCTCGGTGGTGGTGTTCCACCGGGACAGGTCGCCTTCGCGCACCAGGCTGATGAGCGCGTCGAGTGCCTGATCGATCTCCTGCGCCGCCACGTGCTTGCGGTGCTCGGAGCTGGCGAAGTTGTCCAGCACCTGGTTGAGCAGGTGGGCCATCTCCTCGCCGCCGGCGCCGACCAGCTCCTTGGGGACGCGGGCCTGGAGGTTGCCGGCCAGCACCGTCAACAGCGTGTCGGTGAAGGCCTTGAGGGGCGCCGGCGGCGCGGCGGCACTCGCCTTGTTGGCGGGGGCCTTGCGCGCGGAGCGGGCCTTGGACGCGGGCTTCTCGTTGGGGGTGTCCAGGGACATTGCGGTCAGTGCCTTCCTTGAGAATCTTGGGGCCTGGCGGTCTCCACCAGGTCAATCAGCAAAACGGTGCGGGCCTCTTCCAGGCACACACCGACGGCATAAGAGGCCGCGCCCGCGGTGGGGGGCATGCGGCGAAGCTGCGTCACGGGGATGGGGCGCACGCCCCGGACGGTGTCCACCTTCAGGTGGCCTTCTCCTTCCGGGGTGTCGAAGACGATCGCGCGGTGGCCTCGGTGCAGAAGCCCCAGCTCCGGCAGGGTGATGTCCTCCGGCAACGAGCGGTCGATGCGCAGCACCGACGACGCGTCCGTGCCGAAGGTCTTGGTGCCAATCTCGAAGAAGAGGATGTCCACCTCCTCGACCTTTTCCTCCACGAGCGACTCGTCGTTCATCGAGCCACCGCCCGCTGCCGGGCCGTCTGCAGCAGCTTGTGGAAGTTGAGGAGGTTGATGCCGTCCTGGGCGGTGCTGCCCTGCACCACGCCCAGCAGATGCTCCGCGGCGGAGTCTCCCCCGAGCGGTGGTGGCAGGATTTCGGAGACGGGGATGCGGCGCAGGCCCAGCACCGTGTCGGCGACGACGCCGGCGACGATGCTGCCCGTGACGCCGATGAACAGGCGCGTGCGGGGACCGATGCGCGCCTCTCCCTTGGAGAGGAAGCGCAAGAGGTCGACGACGGGGAGGACCTCACCGCGATGGCCGGTGACGCCCATGATGAAGGAAGGAGTCCTTGGCAGGGGGGTGAGAAGCCCGGCGCGGAACACCTCGAGGACGTTCTCGCTGGGCACCCCGAAGCGCAGGTCTCCCACCCGGAAGCAGAAGAACTCCTGCTCCGGCCGGGCCTGTGCGGCCACGGCACGGTCCGGAGCCATCCGGAGTGCTCGCTGCAGGGGAGTCGAGGTCGTGGTCAAGACGGCGGAGTATCCGGAGGGGACGAAAACCGGTCAAGAGGAGGTCGCATGGAGGCCGGCCGCTCGCCGTTTCGATGGTCCGCGCTGAACCAAAGGTGTAGGGTTGCACCCTGAATCCTTTGAGGAGGACGATGTCGCGCGTACTGGTCATTGATGACAGCCCGATGCTGGTGGAGCTCACCGTTCGGGCCCTCACCGCCGCTGGCTACCAGGCGAGCGGGGCCCAGGACCTGGCCAGCCTCGAGCGGAAGCTCACCGAGGGGCCGTTCGCGCTCATCCTCATGGACGTGAACATGCCGGAGATGTTCGGCGACGATGTCGTCGAATATCTGCGGGTTCAGAAGAAAGTCACCGCGAAGCTGGTCCTCTACTCCGACATCTCGGAAGCGGAGCTGGCCGGCAAGACGAAGGCGTCCGGCGCGGACGGCTACATCCTCAAGAGTGGTGGCCTGGAGGGCGTGCTGAGTGGAGTGATGGGACTCATCGGGGCTCCCGCCCTGGGTGTCCCCTCCGCCGTCCCCC
>NZ_JABXEM010000161.1:0-26132 GCF_013372595.1 Myxococcus sp. AM011 | reverse complement strand
GCCTCACCGCCCCGGCCTTGAACTCCTCCGTGTAGCTACGCCGGGGACGTCGTGGCTTCTTCACTTCCGTCATGTTGGACACCGTACCTGCCTCTTCCTTGGTGTCCACTGAAGCGGATCAAGCCCAGTTGAGCACTCAGTCCTTCGAAGCCCAGCGTGACTTCGGGGTGTTGGCCATCGAGAACATCAGGAAGGGGCTTTGGAGATGAAACTGGAGGATCTTGTCGAGCAGTTCGCCCAGAACGTCATCGCGCAGAACGAGGCCATCTTCCGTGGCGACGCCAAGACCGGGAACAAGCACGCCAGGAAGTACGGTGACGCCGTCGACAAGCTCCTGGCTCAGGGCAATGCCGGGCGCGACGCGCTCGCCGTGCTGCTCAAGCATGAGCGAATGGACGTGCGTGTCATGGCCGCTGCCCATCTGCTCCGGTATCGGACGGTCGAAGCCAAAGCGGTCCTGGAAGAAGCAGCCAAGGGGCAGGGGTTGATACCATTTGGAGCCCAGCAGGCGCTGAAGCGTTGGGAAGAAGGAACCTGGGCGCTTGACCCGGAGTAACCACCCATCCCAAGGCAACCACTCCTTCCAACACCACAGGAGGAGCGTTGCGGAAGCACGGTCAGTTCCCGCCCTTGCATTGTCGTAGTCGAGCGGATTGGCGTCTCGCCGCAGGTATCGACTCATGAGGCTCCTCACAGGAGAACGAGCCCCATACCAATGCCTCTCACGCGAGCCCCTGAAAAACCAGCGATTTCGCACTGATACGTCAGTCCATTGCCTTGACGTTTCAAGGCCTGGAGCTGACACGTCAAGGCGCACCGGCTCGGACTCCACTACGCTCCATCCGGATTCGACCTGTGAGCGCGCGGACACTCGTGCCCTCCCCGCACGCCCCTTGTCGTCCGCTCGACGAGCGCGGTCCGCCGACCTCTCAGATTCGGCGACAATCCTGGAATTCACTGTCCTGAAGGAAGCGCGGGCACCAGACCCCGGGACGAACGACATTCCCCTGTCATCCGTCCATCCTCAGCGCGTTCAAAGACAGGCTTCATCGCGGCGCCACCTCGGAGAATGCTGCTCATGAACACGTCGTCCACTGAGGGCTCGGCGACCTCACCGCGACGGAGATGGAGCGAGAACACCGTGACGCATCGGGCGCCGGATTTTCTCCGGCAGCTCGGCGCTCCAGAGAGAGCTCGTGGCCCGCTCCATGGGCCTCTGACGGAGAAACACATCCATGTTGTTCCAGTATCTTGAAGACAGCGCCAGGGCCGCCCCCGCTCGCCTCGCCGTCCTCGACGCGGAGCGGAACCTCTCCTATGGAGAGCTCGACGCGGCGGCGAATCAGGTGGCCCGCGCGCTGCGCGAGCAGGGCATCGGCCGGGGCGCCCGCGTGGGCCTGCACCTGGACAAGTCCCTGGAGGCCGTCGTCGGCCTCTTCGGCATCATGAAGGCCGGTGCCGCGTACGTCCCCATCGACCCGGCCTCCCCCGAGTGGCGCGTGAAGTTCATCGTCCGCGACTGCGCGCTCTCCGGCGTCCTCACCACTCCCGCCTGGCACTCCGCCCTGCGAGACGTGGAGAGCCTGCGCTGCATCATCCTGGTGGAAGCGCGCCCGACGAACACGCTCCGCGCTCCCCCCGAGCAGGGCGGCCCGGTGACGCTCACCTGGGCCAACGTGCGCGCCGGGTCCAGCGCCCCCCTGGAGCCGCTCGCCGAGTCCTCGCCCGAGGACCTGGCCTACGTCCTCTACACCTCCGGCTCCACGGGGCAGCCCACGGGCGTCATGCTCAGCCACCGCGCCGCTCACGCCTTCGTCGACTGGGCGGCCAGCATCGCGGGGGTTCGGGCCGCGGACCGCGTCTCCAGTCACGCGCCCTTCCACTTCGACCTGTCCGTCTTCGACCTCTTCGCGACGGCGAAGTGCGCGGCGACGCTCGTGCTCATCCCCTCCTCGCTGTCCGTCTTCCCTCGCGAGCTGGCGGACTTCATCGCGGACCGACACATCGCCATCTGGTACTCGGTCCCCTCGGCGCTCACCCAGCTCGTGGCCCGAGGCGAGCTGACGCGGCACGCATTCCCGAGCCTGCGCACCGTGCTCTTCGCCGGTGAGGTCTTCCCGCTCAAGTACCTGCGCCAGCTCGTCCTCACCCTGCCGAGGCCCCGCTACTTCAACCTCTACGGCCCCACCGAGACGAACGTCTGCACGTTCCACGTCGTCACACCCGCGGACCTCGCGCGCTCCGCGCCGCTGCCCATCGGCCAGGTCTGCTGCGGCGACGAGGTCTTCGTCGTCCGCGATGACGGCGTCCTGGCGGGAGACGGCGAGGAGGGAGAGCTGTGCGTCGCGGGGCCTACCCTCATGAGTGGCTACTGGGGCATGGAGGAGCGCACGCGGCAGGTGCTCGGCCCCATTCCGGGCCATCCCCTCGCCTACCGGACCGGGGACCGCGTCATCCGGGAGCGCGGGGGCACGCTGTGCTTCCTGGGCCGACGGGATGACCTGGTCAAGGTCCGAGGCCATCGCATCGAGCTGAGCGCCGTGGAGGAGGTCCTCCTGCGCCATCCGGATGTGGAGGAGAGCGCCGCGCTGACCCTCCCGGACGAGCTCACGGGCAACGAGCTGCGCGCCTTCGTCGTGCTGCGCGACAACGCAAGCACCAGCCCCCAGGACTTGCGGCAGCACTGCGCGGACTATCTCCCCCGCTACATGATTCCCGCGCGCATCGACGCCTGCGAAGCCCTGCCGAAGACGACGACAGGGAAGAAAGACAGGGTCCGGCTCCAGGAGCACGCGCGACAGCTCGTGTGAGCCACCTCACGAAGACAGTGTCTGCCCCATCGGGCCATCGACCCGAGGGACCTCGTATTCCCTGAAGCCGGAGTGAGCATCCGTGAACCCGACAGTGGCGAGCGACACCGACAACCGGCTGCGCGGCCGTGGCGACCAGGAGTCCGACTGATGCACCCGGACATCTGGAGGGCCTTCCAGCGGCTGCGGACGCTGCGCTCGGAAGCCCCACCGCTGGTGCCGCGCGAGCACGTCGAGGACCCGCCCGCCTCCCTTCAGCAGGAGCGCCTCTGGTACCTGGACCAGGCGAGCCCGGGCGGCACCGCGTACCACCTGCCCGTGGCCTTCCGCCTCTCCGGCCCGCTGGACTGGCGCGCGCTGCGCCTCTCCCTGGAGGCCCTGGAGCACCGTCACGAGTCCCTGCGGACCACGTTCGAGTCCAGCCGAGGCAAGGTCGTCCAGCGCGTCCGCTCGCCCGGCGCCTTCGTGCTCCCCACCATCAGCCTGCGCGACGGGGCACCGCAACGCGAGCAGCAGGAGGCCCGGCTGCGCGAGGCGCTGCATCGAGAGGCCTGGCGCCCGTTCGACCTCCAGCGGGGTGCGCTCTTCCGCGCGGCGCTGTTCGTCCTCGGCGCGCGGGAGAACGTCCTCCTGCTCAACTTCCACCACATCATCTACGACGACGCGTCCCAGGACGTCCTCTTCCGGGACCTCTCGGACCTGTACACGCTCTTCCACGAGGGGGGCCGCTCGCGCCTCACGGAGCTGGACGTGCGCTGCACGGACCATGCGCTCTGGCAACGCAAGTGGCTCCAGGGCAGTGCCCGCGCGGAGCTTCAGTCGTACTGGCGGGAGCACCTGAAGGAGCGGTTGCAAGGCCCCCGTCTCGCCTCGCCTGCCCTCGCGGGGAATGTGGCGACGCGGGGCCCGCGCGCGCAGGGGCGGCTGCCCATCACGCTCTCCCCAGAGCTCGCCAACGCCATCGTCCAGTTCACCCAGGAGGAGGGCGCTACCGTCTACATGGTGCTGCTCGCCGCGTTCCATGTCCTGCTGCACCGCCACTCCGGTGGGCAGGAGCAGCACTTCGTGTGCAGCCCCATCGCCAACCGGCCTCAGGCGGAGACCGAGCACCTCATCGGCTACTTCGTCAACCTGCTGGTGTTGCCAGCAGACCTGCGAGGCGACCCGAACTTCCAGCGACTGCTGGAGCAGGTGCGCGGAGTCGTCGCGGGCGCGCTGGCACATCAGGACCTCCCCATGCAGCTCCTGGACGGAGTCGACCTGGGCGGAGAGCCCCTCTCCCAGGCGCTCTTCGCCTTTGAGCACGCGCCGCGTCCCCCGCTCCAGTTCGCGGAGCTGGACATCGAGCCCGTCGAACTCGAGGGCGGCACGTGCGACTTCGACCTGTTCCTCGCGCTCCACGAGGAGCAGGGCGTCATCTCGGGCACGCTCAAGTTCTCCCGCCAGCGCTTCCACGCGGACGGGGCGGCAAAGCTGCTTCGCGACTTCGTGACCATCCTGGAGCAGGCGATTTCCGCGCCGGGGCAGGCGCTCTCCGCCTTCCTCCCCGACGTCGTCGCCCCGCGAGTCACCCCGTCACCCGGGCTTGTCACTTCGGAGCCCGCGCGTGCTCCTGCGGTGGGGCCCCTGGTCGATTCCACGGAAGTGCTCGCGGCGATGAGGATCGCCCGGCCGGAGCAGCGTCGGGTGCTGATGCGGGACTACCTGCGAAGCACGGTCATCCAGGTCGCGCTCAGGGGGCAGATGCCGGACGCGCCCTTCCAGTCGCTCCAGGAGCTGGCGCTCGACTCGCTCCGGCTCATCGAGCTGACCGGACGCATCCGCACCGAGCTGTCCATCGACATGCCCGTCTCCCACTTCTTCGAGGCGACGAGCGTGGAAGGGCTCGCGGACGAGCTGCTCACTCGGTGGCTGCGCACGCAGTTGACGGAACCCCGGGCCACTCCGACGGGTGGCCGCCGGGAGTTCCTCACGCGGTAGCCGCGCCGCGCGCACAGGGGATGGCTTCGCCCAGGGGGCGCCATGGACATCCGGAGGCCCTGGGAGGAGGCTCCCCTGCCCCCCAGTCCTGTACCCGGGCGGCTGGGGATGCTCCAACCCCTCAAGAGCGTTGATGAATTCGGGGTCCAAGCCCTGGGCCACCCCGGGCGGGTGGGCCCGGGTGCCCGGCTCTCCACTCTTCGACGTCCGGGATGCGCTCCACGGTCGCATCCCACCTTCCCCCTGTTATAAAGCGCCCCCCATGCTTGAGACCGTCACCAAGGGCTTCCGCGCCGCCAAGAACCGCCTCGCCGGCAAGAGCGAGCTCACCCCCGAGCTGGTCGACGAGTCGCTGCGCGACATCCGCGTCTCGCTCCTCGAGGCCGACGTCGCCTTCGACGTGGTGAAGAAGTTTGTCGCCCGCGTCCGCGAGAAGGCCGTCGGCGAGCTCGTCCAGACGACCATCACCGATGCCTCGGGCCAGAAGCGCAAGGTCAGCCCGATGGACCACTTCATCAAGATCTGCCACGACGAGCTCGAGGCGCTGATGGGGCCGGTCGACACGAGCCTGAACCTCAAGCCGAAGGGGCAGCTCTCCGGCATCATGATGGTGGGCCTCCAGGGCTCCGGCAAGACGACGACCACCGGGAAGCTCGCCAACCGGCTGCTCCAGCAGGGGCGCAAGCCGTTGCTCGTCGCCGCGGACATCTACCGCCCCGCCGCCGTGGATCAGCTCAAGGTGCTGGGTGAGCGGCTCAAGGTGCCCGTCTACCACGAGCCCGGCGTGCAGCCACCCGAGCTGGCCCGCCGAGGCTATGCCGCCGCGCGCGAGCAGAAGTGCGACGTGGTGATCATCGACACCGCCGGTCGACTCGCCATCGACGAAGCGCTGATGAACGAGCTGGAGTCCATCAAGACCAACGTCCACCCGGACAACATCCTCCTGGTGTGCGACGCGATGATTGGTCAGGACGCCGTGCGCACGGCCGCCGAGTTCGACCGGCGCCTGAGCCTGGATGGCTTCATCCTGACGAAGCTGGATGGCGATGCTCGCGGCGGCGCGGCGCTCTCCATCAAGGAAGTCACCGGCAAGCCCATCAAGTTCCTCGGCATGGGCGAGTCGATGGACAAGCTGGAGGAGTTCCGCCCGGAGGGCCTCGCGGGTCGCATCCTCGGGTTCGGCGACATCGTCGGCCTGATGAAGGACTTCGAGAAGGTCGTCGACGAGAAGAAGGCCGAGGACGACGCGCGCAAGCTCTTGTCCGGCCAGTTCTCGATGAAGGACTTCGTCGAGCAGATCCGCATGGTGCGGAAGATGGGTCCGCTCAAGGACCTGCTGGAGAAGTTCCCCCTCTTCGGCGACCTCACCGACCAGCTCAATCCGGACGAGAAGGAGCTGACCAAGATTGAGTCGATGTACGACTCGATGACGGAGAAGGAGCGCCTGCGTCCGGACCTCATCAACTCCAGCCGGATTGGCCGCATCGCGAAGGGCAGCGGACGAAAGCCGGAGGACGTGCGCGAGCTGCTGCAGAAGTTCGGGATGATGCAGCAGGTGATGGGGAGCATCGGCCAGAACCCGGGCCTGCTGGGCCGCATCCCCGGCTTCAAGCAGCTGGGTCAGCTGTCGCAGATGCGCAACATGGACCTCTCCAGCATGTTCGGTGGGGACCCGAAGATGATGGAGAAGATGATGAGCGGTGGCATGCCCGGCATGGGGATGCCCATGCAGCTGCCGCAGGTGGCTCCCGGCTACACGCCGCCCATGGGTCAGGCCGCCATGGCGAAGGCCCGCCTCATGGGCTACGCCCCTCCCGCCGCCGGCGGGAAGCCCGAGGACCGCGACGCCATCAAGGAGCGCCGCAAGCGCGAGAAGGACAACAAGAAGAAGAACCGGAAGAAGAAGTAGGGCCGGGCCGGTCCTCCAGGTTCATGTCGACGGTGAAGCCCGTGCTGCTCGGAGGAGTCCGAGGGGCGCGGGCTTCTCGTTTCACGGGGCGTTGCGGTTCACGGATGGAGGTCCATGGCGACGGACGGGCTGCCAGGGGCACAGCTGGCCGAGGGGAACCGGAGCTGACGCCGTCGTGGTAGGCATCTGGGGGCCGGGATGGGCTCCCAAGGGGGGCCAGAGCGTGGAACGCACCCTGCACAGTGGCTCCTTTCATGACGAACCGACTTCGCCTTTCCGTCCCCCTTGTCGCGGTCTTCCTGTGGATTGGGTGCATCGATGTTCCGGACATCGTGGATCCGCCGGATGCGGGGCAGCCTCCCGTCGATGCCGGTCCAACGCAGGACGGAGGAGGCACGCCTGACTCTGGGCCTGTCGACTCGCTCCCACCAACGATTCGGACCACAACGCCGGCAGGCGGGGCAACGCAGGTTTCCATCCACACGGGCCTGGTGCTGACGTTCTCCGAAGCCATGGACCAGAGCACTGTTCAAGTCTCTGTTGCGCCGGAGCTCAACCTCGTCGATGAGGCCTGGAGCCTTCAAGGCACGACACTCACCATGGGAGTCGCGTCTCCACTGAGCGAAAACACGCTCTACACAGTCACCGTGGCAGGTCAGGACCTCGCCGGCAATGCCCTTAATGGGTCTCATACATTCTCGTTCACCACGACAGGCCCTGCTCCCGACACAACTGTTCCCACGGTGCTCTCAACGATTCCTATGAACACAGCCATCGGAGTCGACCGAAACCCTCTCTTCGAGGTCATGTTCTCGGAGCCCATGAATAGAGCCTCGGTTGAATCAGCATTCGCGATTCTATCGCACGCCGGCCTCAATGCCGGCACGTTCGCATGGAATGCTGCGTCGACAATCGTGACCTATACTCTGCCAACGGGTCTCGCGCCTGGGACGGAACTCCGGTGGCAGGTCTCCACCAGCGCACGAGACGTCGCCGGAAATGCAATGGCTGAAACAGCCATCCAGAACTTCAGGACCATGCGACAGGGGACGATGACGTTCGACTTCGACCCACCCACCAGTGGAGGAGTCTCCGCCCCTGACTTCTTTCGTCAGACAACATATTACAACATCGCCTTCGTTGGGGATTGGACCAGCAACCATCGCTACAGGCTGTTTCTCGGCTTTCAGTTGGCAAGCCTTCCTGAAGAGCTCACAGTCATCCGACAAGCGCGGCTCAAGTGGTGGGTGACATACCAGCAAGGAAACCCATACGGACAGCTTGGTCAACTTCTGCTTGAACCCGTGGATGTTGGAGAAGAAATCCCCGTGGATGTCGACTACAATCCAAGAGTCGAGGTGGCATACTATAGTCAGCCGCTCTCTTCGGGAGTCAGCGTTCTCGCCGGCCAACTGGGTCGTCCATCCACTATCGACGTCACCCCTATGGTCACCACAGACTGGGGCAACCGGGTCGCCAGAAACAAGAGAACTCAGTATCGCCTTCGCTTCGAACTCGGAACCAACAACGATGGTGTTGCTGATGTTTTGCAATCGGACAGCGAGACTGACCCTAAACTGGCCGAACTCGAAGTCACGTACGACTATCCGTGAGCACAGCGAGGCATCGCCGCTCAACGAACGTGAGGACTCAGCCCGTGCCCGTACTCGATGAAGCAGGTCATCTCATCGTCGGATGGATGGAAACAAGAGCGGGCACCAACATCTACGTCGCCCGAGAGAACCACTGATGTTGTTGGGAGGGAGCCCAGGCCCCCCCCCAGCTTCAGGACGGGCGGGAATACCCCGACCGCGTGGACTCATCCCTGTTTTTTAGGCACAACGAGGCCCTGGCTCAGCCGCTTGAGAACCCGCTTCTTCTGGCGGCGCTTGTAGGCCTCGTGCGAGTTCTCACCAAGTTCGTTCTGTCGCGCGGTCTCCGCATCGACAATCTGGAACTCCACGAGTGAGATGACGACGCGGCCCTTCCTCTGCCGCGTGTCCTCTTCGGGCAGCGGCAGGTAGGCATCCATTCGCACCGGAATATCAACCACGAAGTTGAGTGCCCGGTAGCTGCTGCCAGAGAAGGTGTTGCCTCCCCGGTCCTCCCGGTCCTCGTAGTTCCTGTCCAGGTGGAGATTCGGGGTGAACTGCTCGAAGTTGCGGGTACTCCTCCAACACGCTCTTGAACGGAAGCAGCGTGTTTTCAGTCTGCCCCGGCACCACGAGGTGGAAGGGAAACAGGCGTTGCGTGAGGTAATACAGGACAGGAAGCAGATCTTCGCGCGAGCGCGTTACCACACGAAACCGTGTGCGGTCATAGACCTGGGCCGCCACGGTCTCCTTCTTCGCGAGCAGCTTGGTGACCAGGGAGTCCTGCGTCTTGATGGAGTGCGCGAACTCCACCACCGGCAGTCCCTTCTCCTGCATCTCTCGCGCGACGCTCAGCACCTTCTCCGTCACCAGCTCCGCCAACTCGGCCTCGGAGATGGCGAGACGGAAGAGCAGGTCTCTTCCCTCGATGTGCTGGATGACGTGCATCACCTTCAGCACGACGCAGGCGATGCGTCGGTGCCGGGCATTGCCCTTGGCTCCGGAAGCCAGCAGGAAGAGGTCGTGAATCTCCTCTGGCTTGGCGACCGCATCCGCCACCCGATAGTTGAAGGTCTTGCGGAGGTACACCACCGCCTCCGACAGCACGAGGCGGGCCCAGGCCTCGTCATAGGGCCGAGAGACATCCAGTTGGCAGAGGCGGAGGAACCGGTCGACCTCGTCCCGTGCCTGGAAGTGCATCCGCCGCCAGTCGATGACCGAGCCCCCTCGCAATATGAGGCGGATGCGCTCAAGCTCGCGAATGCCCATCTCGGCGACCATGCGGACGGGAATGTCGGGGAGAACTGGGGTTAGGGTCGGAGCCTTCACGCCGATCTTCCTATCCGAGCAAAGCAGTTCGGGAAAGCCCTCAGGAGAAGCAAGAAAGGCCCTCGCTCCAAGGGAGAGAGGGCCTCAGGTCCTGCCAGGAAGCGCCGAGTGGACTACTTCGAAGCCAGCGGCTTGTCCGCCGAGTACTGAACCTCGGAGACCTTCTTGCCGTCCTCGGCATAGGTCGCCTCGATGCCCTCGCGCTTCCCCTTCACCCAGTTCTGCTCCATCTTCTTGGCGCCGTTGGGGAAATACTCCACGCGTTGGCCGTGGTAGTCGTTGTTCTCGAATTGGGTCTCCCCGGTCTTCACGCCGTTGGCGTCGTAGAAGGTCCAGCGACCCGAGCGGAAGCCGTCCTTGTACTGCCCCTCCGACTGCTTCTGACCACTGGCCCAGAAGTCCACGTAGGGGCCATGCAGGGCGGGCTTCTTGGGCGTCGAGCCCACTCTCACGCAGTAAACCCCTATGTCCTTGCTCACGCGGCCGCCCTTCTGCACGGTTCCCGCAGGACACTCGAGGCGGACATCGCGACCGATGGCAGAGTCCTCAGCCAAGGCATGCGTTGCAAAAGCGGCGACACACAGCGCTGCAAAACGATAACTCATAGAGGTCTCCTTCACTTCCGTCATCTGGCGCCAAGCGCCGTCGCACATTCAAACGAGAGGAGGGGAGGCCTTATTCATGCCCCCTTCCTGCGCTCGAACTCCTGAAACCGAGCAACCCAAACGCACGAAGCCCCACCCCGGATAGGGATGAGGCTCCGTGCTGATTCTCACCGCACAGGTGAGGACCTCATGCTCCGCGAACTACCGGCTGAGCTGAGCGCAGATCTCGTTACCATTGGTGAAGTACAGGCCAATGGACAGCGTCGTCGCCGCGGAGTCGGGGCAGAAGTTCATGGTGAACTCCGCGTTCTTCCCACCGTTCGACGTCGTGTATTCAGAAGGACGGATGAGAGCATCACCCGCAAGCGTGCTGCCATTCACGCGCACGTAGAAGAGGCCAGGAAGATCGGACTTCTGCGCGGGGAAGGTCGCCGTGCCAGTCGCGGGCTGGTAAGCGCGGACGCGGGCCTTCGCGGTCATGCCGGTAGTTCCACTGCCCGTGCCACAGAACGAGTCCTGGCCGAAGGAGACCTGGGTGATGTCGTAGATGATCGGGCCCGTGGACGAGATGGTCCAGACAGGCTGCTTGCCACCCTGGGCAGGCGTGAAGTTCGCGCAGGTAGGCGCCGGAACCTGGGTGCAGGTACCGCTGCTGCAGAAGTCGCCGTAGAGGCAGGTGCTCTGGCCGGTACCCGTGCAGGTGTCGCCGGTGGAGCTGTCTTCCTCGCACTGGCCGGACGCCGTGTCGCACACGCGACCGGTGCCGCAATCACTGTTCGAGCCGCACTTCGGCACGCAAACGGTATCCAGGTCGGAGCAGACCATGTCGGTCGTCTCGGAGTCCGCGCCGCCGTTGCAGAGCACGTCCGTGGAGCACTGGCAGATCCGCGTGTTGGCCTCGCTGCTCGTGCCACCCAGGGGCGCGCACGTCTTCGCGGAGTCCGGACAGTCGGCACCAACATCACACGTCGTCACACAGACACCCGCATCCGGGTGGCAGATCTCCGTGCCGGCACATTCGTCGTTCGAGGTGCAGAGCGAGTTACCCGGCTCGTCGTCACCGCAACCGGCCATCAAACCGCTCATCGCGCCCAGCGCCGTGAGCACCAGCATCATCTTGCGAAGCTGCATGTTGAGAATCCCTCCGTGAGTCTGCTTGGAACGTCTCTCTGGGGGCCTCCGGCCACTGACTTCAGACCCCGACGTCCATGCGAGCGGCTCGGCTTTAGTCCCGCCCGTCCTGACGTGTCAACGAGTGTCGACACGCCTACCAACGCATCGCCTTCGCGGAAATTCAGCCCTCACGAAAGCGAACACTCACATCAGCCCCAGGCGCGCCCCACGTGTCACACCGGACCCGGAAAGCCCCTCGCCCGCTCAGAAGGTGAACGGGAAGTCGATGGGCTCGCCCTGCTTCTTGTGACGAGGGAACGCCCAGCTCTTGATGAGCCCCGAGATGCAGCTCGCCATGTACGTGGTGCGGTACTCATCCGTCTTGCATGTGACGTTTGCCGTCTTGCCACTCGTCTGGATGGTCCACCGCATCACCAGCTTGCCGCTCAACATCGGGTCCTTCTTCTTCTGCTCGTTCACGCACTTCACGATGGCGGGCTTGTTGTTCAGCACCACCTCCATGATGTCGGAACGCTGGAGCGTGTCGCGCACACCACCGCCCCCAGGCTCGGGAGGAATGTAGGCGGTGGGCCGCGACTCAGAGGGCTTGGGCTCGTTCTTCGGCTTCTTCGTGCCGAACAGCTCGTCGAAGTCGTCGTCGCCATCGCTCGCAGCGGGCCGCTCCGCGCGCGCCACGGGACGCTCCTCGGGCTCTTCCCTGCGACCCGCGGACGAGGAACCACCCGCCTTGCGCGGTGTTGATGGACGCTCCACCTTCGCCACGGCGGAGTCGAGCGGCTTCGCCGCATCCACCGGAGGCGTGGCCACGACCGGCGCCTGAGCGACGACCGCGGGCGGAGGTGTCGCCACCGGCTGCGTCGGCGTCCCAGCGGCCACTGCCGGATTCGCCGCATCGGGCGTTCCAGCCGCGACGGGCGGAGGCGTTGCCGAACCCGCAGGGGCTCCCGCCACCACGACGGGAGGCGTCTGCACGGGCGCGGCCACGGGCGGAGGATTCACGGGGGCCGCGACAGGCGGAGGCGCCGCGGCGACAGGCGGCGCGGCCACCGGCGTTGTCACCGGAGCCTCGACCTTGCTGTCACCCTTCAGGGTGAACGCAAGGACACCACCGCCGAGCCCCAGCACCCCGACGGCGATACCCACCATCAGGCCCATGCGGTTCTTGCCGCCCTGCGAGGAAGCGCCACCCTGCTGCGCATACGTGGGCGCATAGCCCTGCGGCGGATACTGCGCGGGACCGGGCTGCGCATAGTGCGCGGGCTGCTGCTGCCCATACGGCATCTGCGCGGGCTGCCCATAGGGTGCCATGGGCTGCTGAGGATGAGGATACGGCTGCTGGGCCTGCGGCTGCGCCATCTGCGCGGCCATGGCCGCGCTCGCTCCCATCAGCGACGGAGAAGACACCGGCTCCGGGGGAGGCATGGGCACATCGAGCAGGCGCGACTGGGACACGGGCTCGCGGCCCAGCGGAGGCGCGGGCGTCGGTGGAGGCTTGGAGAACGCGTCGTTCTCCTCCTTCACCAGCGAGGCCAGCACACTGGCGGCGGAGGGCTTCCAGCCCGCCGGCGCCTCGTGGGAAGAGGACGGCGGGGGCGAGCTGTCGTTCTTGGACACCTTGCCCGCGCTGAACGCGGACTGCACCGGCCCGGATTGAACCGTGGGCGAAGTGCCCGACACCGGCTCAGGCGCGACGATGGTCGGCTTCGACGGACGCGGGGCGAGCACCGACGCCAGCTCCGCCGTCTCCGAGAGGGGAATCCAGTCGCTGAAGCCGGAGCGCCAGCAGAGGCTGTCGGGTCCCACCTCTCCGCGGTCCCAGGCGTCCTTCACCTTTTCGACGGAGAGCGGCCCCACCTGCTTCTCGTCGATGGCCACATACCAGTCGTGCGAAGAGGCCTGGGGCTTCGCCTCCTCCTTGTCGGGCTCGTCCTCGGCCTCGGCCAGCTTGCGCACGTTCTCCGCCGTGGCTTCGCGCGCCGCGGCTTCTCCGAGGGCTTCACCCGTCGGAATCTTGTGCGTGCCAGAGCTGAGGACCTGGTCGAACACGGCTCCAATCTCGTCCTCCTCCACGTCGGTGAAGAGCCCGCCCTCCGGCGGAGTCCCCAGCGTGGCGGGCAGCGAGGCGGACGATGACGACTCGGCCTCCTTGCTCGGAGTGCTCGCGCCGTTCGAGGCGGAGGCAGGGGCGGAAGAAGTCGCGGGCTCCGACGGGGAATCCTTCCCCGCCGCGGCGCCCGCTGGGCGCACGGTGATGTTGTGGCCGCACTTCTTGCAACGAACCTTGACCCCCTTCGGGCCAACTTTGTCGTCGCTGATCATGTACTGCGCGCGGCAGCTGTCACAGACGAAACGCATCTCTTCCGCAAGCCTCGGAAATGACGGGAGAAATCCCGTCGGAATCGTAGAAGTGCCCACTGGAGGGGTCAAGGATCAGTGCCTTGACCGCCCGGTCGCTCATCAACGCGTGAACCCTTCTCGGGGTTCTATCGTGCTATCGACGAACCTGCACCTCCACGTGTGTGCCAACAGCCACACGCAGGTTGTGGAGCTCTTCGGACGTGGCGAAGACGAGCAACTCCTTGAGCTTGTTGCGAGGCGCCACCCGGAACGAGCTCCCCGTCTCCCCCTGGACCAGCCGGCGCACCGGCTCCATCTCCCCGGCGACAAAGAGGCCCGCGCGCGACGCGGTGAGCTCCGCGCCCTCCAGGAACTGGCGCACGGACTGAGGTGTCGCGGTGGGAAGCCAGGCGCGCGCCGCCTTCGCGAGCGCCGCGCGGTCCACGTCGGTGAGGACCTTCTCCAGGGCGCGCCGCTCCATCTCCACGCCGTGGAGGGACTCGGCGACACGCACATTGCCCACCACGAGGTTGAGGGCCGCCTGGAGGATGGCCTCCAGTCGCTCCGCGGGCACGTACTGCGCGAAGGCCAGCTCCGGACGGGCCAGCGCGAGGGCACGCCCCAGGAGGTAGTACACCTCCTTCTGTCCCTGCTCCGCGAAGTACTTGCCACCCACGCGAACGCAGGGCGGGTGCGTCTGCAGGAGCTCCACGTTGACCAGCGGCTCCGGTGCGGGCTCGTTGGAGCGTTTGGCCATGCGCTCGCGCGTCGCCACGAGGAAGGGTGAGTACAGCTCCACGCCCTCCATGCCCAACAGGCGCGCCACGTAGCGGTAGTGGTGCACGTGGTACTCCTGCGCGCTGGCCACGTCGATGCGGTGCTTCTTGGGCACCAGCTGGTACTGGGTGAAGGGCACCGCGTACAGGTGTCCCGCCTTCGCGAAGAGCAGCCCGAGCAGCTCCGCCAGCGGGCCCCGCGACTTCGGGTGGAACAGCTGCGTGTGCCACAGCTGGTCGTCCACCGGCCGCTGCGCCACTTCCTTCTTCTTCGCGTAGGGCCCCAGCTTGGAGAGGATCTCCTTCTCGTCCTCCCCTGCTTCACCCAGGAGCCCCGACGCGGCCTGCGCCGCGAGCCACGCCAGGTCGTAGTCCTTGCGCAGCGCCGCCAGCCGGACGATCTGCCCGCACACCTTGCGCGCATCCGTCGTGTGAGGCAGCGCGCGACGAAGCGCGGCGATGGCCTCTTCCTCCTTGCCGGGCATGTTGCCGGCGAGGTCCGCGAAGGCCTCCTGCACCGCCGCATCGTCCGGGAGGCCCTTGGCGGCCACGCCATAGGCGGCCACCGCGCCCTCCGGATGCTTGAGCACCTGGTGGTACAGGTCTCCCAGCGCCCGCCACAGCGCCATGCGCGCCACGTGCGTCTCCGGCGTCTTGGGCAGCCGCCCGAGCATCTTCGTGTAGTTCTCCTCCAACTGCTTCCACTGGCGGGCACCGCCGAGCATCGCCTCCAGAGAGCTGAACGCCTCGACGAAGCGCGGGTCCAGGTCCAGGGCCGCGTTGAACGCCTGCGTCGCGCCCTCCACGTCCTTCAAGTCATCGCGGCGCAGCTCGCCCAACGCGAACCACACGCGCTTGGCCTTGTGCGGCTCCGAAGCGAGCGCGGGCAACGCCAGCATCCGCGCCAGCACATCCGCGGCCTTCTGGCCCTGACGCGTCTCGCGCAGGAGCACGTACAGCTGGTCCATCACCTCCAGCGCGTCCGGCTGGACCTTGAGCGCGCCGGTGAAGGCGTCGATGGCCATGTACGGGTCATGCAGTTCGTCGCGGGAGATGCGGCCCAGGTCCAGGTACACCTTCGCCTTGGCCTCGCCCTCCAGCTCGGCGACGAGTTGCTGGCGCAGGTCGGCGGACTTCTCGAACTGCCCCGCCTTGTCCATCAACACGACGAGCGCGCGCAGCGTGGGCTCGTGGCCCGGGTTGATGGCGAGCGCCTTCTCGAAGTGGTTCTGCGCGCGGTCCACCTGGCCGAGCGCGGCGTGGATGTCACCGAGCTGCCAGTAGACCTCCACCACCTCCAGGTCCGTGAGGTCCTCGCGGTGGTGGATGAGGATGGTCTGGAACACCTTGAGCGCGCCCTCGTAGCGGCGCGTCTGGACCAGCAGGTTTCCGTAGCCCTCGAGCGCCGGCAGGTACGTCGCGTCGCGCTCGTACGCCGTCTCGTAGCAGCTCAGGGCCTTGTCGCGGCGCCCCAGCTTCTCCGCCACGTAGCCCAGTCGGTAGAGCTGGCGGCACAGGTCCGCGGCGGTGGCCGAGTCCTTTTCCACCATGGCCTTGTCCGACAGCTTGCGCGTGACGATGTCCAGCATCCGCTCGGCCATCGCCCACTCCTCGTGGGCGATATAGACGTCCGCCAGCGGGCGCGCGGCCTCGACGCTGTCCGGGATGTGCTTGAGCGCCTCTTCCCAGTAGCCCGTGGCCGTGTCCCGGTCCTCGCGCGTCTCCGCGTGGTAGCGCGCCACGTCCAGCAGGGCGCGGCCCTTGGCGGCCGGGTCCTCGGTCTGCTCCGCCTCCTGGCGCAGCGTCTGCTCGTAGCCGCTCCAGTCCTTCTCCTGCTCCTGGATGCCCTTGAGGGCGCGGATGCTGGGCAGGTGGCCCGCGTCGATGGCGATGGCCTGCTGATAGGCACTCCGGGCGCTGCCCGAGTCCATCAGCATGTCCTCGTTGATCTTCCCCAAGCGGTAGAACAGCTCCACCGCGTCCTTCGACTGGCCGGCGAGCTCCGCTTCCTTCTGGAGCATCTCCAGCGCGAAGGGCCAGTTGCCGCTGCGCTCGTACAGGTTGCCCAGGGCGTGCAGCGCGGGACGGCTCTCGGGGTCCGCTGCGAGCGCGGCGTGGTAGCTGTTGACGGCCCGGTCCACCACCTTGAGCGACTGGTACTGGACGTTGCCGATGTCCACGTACAGCTCGGCCTGCTCCTGCGGGCTGACGGCCAGGGAGAGCTGCCGCTCGTAGGCGTTGATGAGGTCTTCCCAGCGCGCCTGGGCCCGGCGCAGCCGGATGAGGACCTTGATGGCCTGGACGTTCTGCGGGTCGATGGAGAGCACGCCCTCCACGCACACGTCCGCGTTGGCCGGGTTCTGGTACTTGTCCTCCCAGATGCTGGCGCTGCGGAAGAGGACGCGGACCTTCTCGCGCCAGTCCTCGCTCAGCTCCAGCATCCGCTCGTAGATGGCGAGCAGGTCCGCGGGCTGGTCCAGCTTGGTGTGCAGCCGCTCCAGCGACTCCAGCGCCTCGCGGTTGACCGGGTCCAGCTCCAGCGCCTGCCGGAAGGCGGCGACGGCGGAGTCGTCATCGGAGAGATCTCTCTCGAAGACTCCGGCGACCTCCACCTGGATGCGCGCGCGCTCCTCGGCCGTGTCCGCCAGGTCGCGGGCGCGCAGGAGCGTCATCGCCACGTCGCGCCACGCGCGCTGGCGCCGGTACAGCGCGGTGAGCACGCCGAGCGTCTCCGCGTCCGGCTCCAGCTCCAGGGCGCGCAGGAGCGCACTGGCGGCCTCCGACGGGTCCTCCAGCTTCTCGTCCCAGACGCGGGCAATCTCCTTCAGGATGCCCTTGCGCTGCTCGATGGAGCCGGCGGCCTCGAGCTTCTGCTCCAGCGCCACCACGTACTCGCGCTCCTGGCCGCGACGGTGGAAGACGGCGGCCAGTCCGTCCAGCGCGGTGGCGTTGGTCGGGTCGAACTCGAGAATCTTCCGGAACGCGGCCTCCGCGGCCTGCGGGTCATCCAGGCGCGTGTCATGGACTCGCGCGAGCGTGGCATAGAGCCGCTCCGCCAGCGGGCCGCGAGGCAGCTCGTCCGCCACCTCCTCGAAGACCGCGGCCAGTTCCTCGTGGCTGCCCGTCTCGTCCGCCAGACGCTCCACTTCCTCGCGCAGCGAGTCGTCCGAGGGGTCGAGCTGCAACGCGCGGCACAGCGCCAGGAAGGCCACGTCCTTCTGACCCAGCCGCTCTTCCTGCACCCGGGCCAGCTCGCGCAGCGCGGCCATCTTCTCTTCGTCCGTGACGAAGTGGGGCATGTAGCGGTCGACCGCCGTCGCGTACGCGCGCCAGTCGTTGTACGTGCGGTACAGCTCGCACACCCGCCCGTAGGCCGTGCGGTTCGACGGGTCCAGCTCCAGCACCTTCTCCAGGGCCCCCGAGGACTGCTCGGGCTTGCCACCCGGCCCCGCCCACAGGTCCGCCACCTCGAAGTACGTGGCGACGGCCTGCTCACGCTCCTCGGCGCCCAGGTGTACCTGCACCTTGAGTTCCAGTGCACGCACGGCGTCATTCCACGCGCGCAGGGAGACGAAGAGCGCGTGCACACGCACGAGTTCCTGAACCAGGTGCGGCTCCACCTCGAGCGCGCGGCGGGCGGCGTCCAGCGCCTCCTCGCGACGACCCATGCCGGCCAGCACTTCCGCCAGGCGCAGGCGCAGCGCCTTCACGCCTTCACTGTTCTCCTGCAGGGGAATGAGCCGGCGCAGCACGCCGACGAGTTCCTCGCGCTGCTCCGTCTCATCGTACAGCTCGCGCAGCGTGTCGAGCACCGCGCGATTGCGCGCGTCCCGGTCCAACGCCGCCTTGAAGTACGGCACGGCCGCATCGGGCTGCTTGAGCAGCCGGTACACCACGCGGCCCAACCGCTCGTTGAGGCGCACCACCTCGCGAGGGTCCAGCGTCATCGCCAGACGCCCTTCGAGCAGTTCGCGCAGGTCCTGCGGCCGGTCCGCGCGCTCGTACAGCGACTCCAGCGCGGAGAAGGCCTGGTCGTTGCGCGCGTTCTTCGCCAGCAGCTCGCGGTACAGCTCGATGGAGCCGCCCAGGTCGGAGAGCCCCTCGGCGGACACCTGCGCCATCTTCGCGAGGACGCGGTCTCGCTCCGGCCCCACGACCTTGTCGGCCTGGAGCTTGAGGATGGCGTAGAGCTTCTCCGACGCCGAGGCGCCTTCGTAGATGCTCTCCAGCAGCCGCGCGGAGGCCAGATGTCCGGGCTCCAGCTTGAGGATGGCCTCGTACGCTCCCGCCGCGCGGTCCGGACTGTCCAGCCGCTCCTGGTAGAGCTGCCCCAGGCGGAAGAGGTATCCCACGCGATCCACCTGCTCGGTGGACGTGGAGACCAGCGCCTCCAGGATTCCCGCCAGCTCCGGCCACGCCTGCAGCTCCATGTACAGGCGGTCCAACGCCACCAGCGCCCGCCCCTGAACGGCGACGTGCAGCGTGCGCGCCCGCTCGTAGTAGGACACCGCGCGGTCGGAGTCGCGCAGCTTCGACTCCAGCAACTGGCCCAGCTTCAGGCACACCTGCGCCGCGTCCGCGGCCTCGGCCACGCGTGGCAGGGCTTCCTCGTACGCGGCGACCAGTTCGTCATAGCCGTCGGACGCGTCCGTCGCGTTCTCGAGCCGCCGGCGCACCTCGCCGTCGTTCGGGTCCTCCTTGAAGGCGCGGAAGAGGGCCAGGAACGTCAGCTCCACTTCGCCCTGCGACTCACGCAGCGTGGCCAGCTCGCCCAGCAGCGCCTTGCGCTCGAACGAGTCCGCGGACACACCCACGCGCGTCTCGATGACCTGCGCCAGCCGGGGCACGTCGCCGCTCGCGCGGAAGGCCCGCAGCAGGGTCTCCACCGCGAGCAGGTTCTGCGGCTCGCGCGACACCAGGCCCTCCATCCGGCCCACGGCGCCGGGATGGTTGGGCTGCACCGTCAGCACCTCGCCGTACAGCGCCAGCGCGCCCGTCCGGTCCAACAGCCGCGTCTCACGCACCGAGGCCAGCCGGAACTTCAGCTCCAGGCCCGCCTCCGGGGGCATCAGCGCGATGCGGCGGGCCAGCACGTCCGCCAGCTCCGGCCAGCGCTCCTGCTTCTGACAGAGCGCCTCCATCCGCTCCAACGCGGCCATGTCGTCCGGCTTGAGTTCCAGCAGCCGCCGGAACGTCGCCAACGCACCGAGCGCGTCCTGGAGCTGCTCCTCCTGCAGATGTCCAATCTGGAAGAGAACCACCGCGCGACGGGCCGGTTCCTCGGCCACGGCGAGTTGACGGCGCAGCACCTCCAGCAGCTCCGACGGCTTGCCCTGCGAGGCCACCAGGCGGACCGTGCCATCCAACGCCTCGGTGTCCGTGGGACGCAGCTCCAGCACGCGCTTCCAGGACGTCAGCGCCTCGGAGGGCTCACCCAGGTCCGTCTGCAGTCGCGCCAGGGTCCGGTACAGCTCGGCCCGCGCGGCGTCGCCCGCCTTGGGAGCGACTTCCATGATGACCGCGCCCAGCTCCTCGGGAGCCTCGGCCCGGTCCACCAGCGACGCGCACAGCTCCAACGAGCGCAGGTCATCGGGCAGCTCGCGCAACGCACGCGTCGCCGCCAGGAAGCCCATCTCCGCGTTCTCCAGCGGGCCGGCATACATCTCCGCGATGCGACGCAACAGCGCCGCGCGCTCCTGCGGCACCGCCTCCGCCGACACGCGGGACTCCAGCATCTCCACCTGCTTCAGGTGGTTGCCCACCGCGACGAAGACAGGCTCCAGCGTGCTGGCGGCGGCTCCTCGCAGCGGGCTCTCCGAGCGGGCCATCTCCTCGAGCGCGCCCACCGCGCCCGCATGTCCCGCCCGGCGCGCCAGCACTGACTGGTACAACTCCAGGGCTCCGCGCGGGTCATCCAGGCGCGAGAACTTCAGTCGGCCCAGGCGCACGCGCAGGTCGGAGGCTTCTTCCTGTGCGCCACGCGCGTCCGCGAGCTGGGTTTCCCGCTCGATGTGCTGCGCCAGCTCCGGCCAGCGCTCCATGTCCGCCAGCACGCGTCCCAGCAGCTTGATGGCGTTCGCGTTCTCCGGCCTGAGGGCGAGGACCTCGCGGTACGCCTGCGCCGCCAGCGCCTTGTCCGCCAGCGTCTCCTCGGCGAGGTGCGCCAGCTCGAACAGGAGATTCACCTGCGACGCCAGGCTTGGCTCCGCCGCCACCTGACGCCGCATGACGAGCGCCAGCTCACGGTGCGCACCGGTGCGACGGTGGACGCGGGAGATGGACTCCAGCACCGCCTTGTTCTTCGGGTCCCTCCGACTCACCTCCTCCAGCGCCCGGACCGCCAGGTCGTAGCGCTTGAGGCGGTTGTCGTAGAGCGTCGCCAGCCGGCGCCACAAGTCACCCGCGAGCGGCTCCTGCGTGTCGCGCTCCAGCTGGTCCTCGTAGGCGCCAGCGACTTCCTCGAACGAACCGGAGTCGGCCGCCAGCCGCTCCAGCTCGTCACGCACCGAGGTCTCCTGCGGGAACTCGTTGAAGGCCCGCAGCCGCGCGACGAACGCGAGCGAGGTCTGCCCCAACGCCTCGCGCAGGGTGGCGATCTCCTGGATGTGCTCCAGCCGCCGCTCCGGCGCGACGCCGGGCAACAACACCTCCAGCACCTCCACCAGCTTTCGCGTGTCGTTCAGGCCGCGATAGACGGGCTCCAGCAGGCGTGCCGCCTCCACGCGGGGCCCATCGTGCGCCATCAGGCGCTCCAGGCCCGCGACCACCTGACCGTCACCGGGCGCCAGCTCCAGCAGCCGGCGATACACCGGCAGCGCCTCCGTCGGCCCCACTTCCTTCTCGAGCAACTGCGCGCGCTTCAGCAGCCAGCTCCGTCGCGCGGCGTCATCCGCGGCGCCCTCGGCGAGCTGCTCCAGCACGTCCGCCTGCTCCACGAACCGGCGCGCCTTCGCGTACAACTTCTCCAGCGCGAGCAACCCCTCGGGCACACGCCGCAGCGCGAGCGCGGAGCGGTACGTCTCGACGGCCCGCGCGTCCTCACCCGAGTTGGCGTAGGCCTCGCCCGCCTTGAGCAGCAGTCCCACGCGCTCTTCCGCGTCCTGGGAGAGCTGGGCCTGACGGGTGTAGACCTCGGAGAGGCTCTTGGCGTTCTGGCCCTTCTCGTACAGCCGGGACAGCGACTCCAGGGCCTGACGGTCCTGCGGGGCGTCCGCGAGCAGGTTCTTCCAGAGCCGCGCGGCCTCCTCGGGTTGATCCAACGACTCGCGAATCTCCGCCGCGCGACGCAGCAACTCCAACGCCGCCGGCTCTCCCTCCGTGAGCTCCACCGCCGCGGACTCGTAGATCTCCGCGAGCACCTCGTGGCTGCCCGTCTCGCGCGCCAGGCGCTCCAGGTCGGGACGCACGCCGTCCCGGTCCAATCCCTGCGCGAAGGACTTCACCGCCGACATGAAGGCCAGCGACGGCTGCCGCATGTCGCGCTCGTAGATGCGGCGCACCTCTCCGGACAGGAGGATCTTCTCCACCGTGAGGGCCGACTCCATCCGCACTTCGCGCAGCGCCACGCGGCGGGCATGGTCCCCCACCTGCGCGAGCACCGGGTCCAACACCTCCAGCGCGGCGCCACTGGCCGTCACCGCCGCCTTCACCCACGCCTCCAGCGCGGCGCGCGAGCCCGGGTGGCCGGAGTCCTCGGAGAGGATGCGCTTGTAGAGGCCCAGCGCCGCGTTCGGGTCGTCCAGCACCGTGCGCTGCAGCTCCGCCAGGCGGAAGGAGACTTCTCGTCCCTGCGGGCTCTGCCCCTCCTGGTTGCGGCGCAGCGCCAGCGCCCAGGCGAGGTCCTGATGCTTTTCCAGCTCCGTGTAGAGCCGGTCCAACGTCGCCGCGGCCTCACGGCTGGCCGAGTCGCGCTCGGCGATGGCCCGCCACGCCTCCGACGCGCTCTCCAGGTCCGACAGGCGCGTCTCGTGAAGCAGCGCGGCCTCGCGCAGGAACGCGAGCTGCTCGGCGGGTTCCGGCGACGCGGCGGCCAGCTTCTCCAGCACCTCGGCCAGCGCGGCCCACTCCTCGCCCGCGCGGTGCAACCGCTGCAAGGCACGAAGGCTGTCCAGGTTGCCCGGCTCCAGGGCCAACAACGCACGCAGCGCCTTCACCGCGCCCGCCTTGTCGTCGAGCTTCTTCTCCTGCACCTCGGCCAGCTCGCGCAGCAGTGCGCCGCGCGCGGGCCCCACGTCGCCCTCCTCCGCCAGCTCCGCGATGATCTCCGCGTAGCTGTCCACCGAGTCCGCGTCCTCCGCCGCCTGACGCGCCGTGGAGCGAAGTCCCGCGTCGCCCGGTGCCAGCCGCAGGGCCCGCGCCAGGGCGGCGAACGCCAGCTCCGGCTGCCGCAGGTGCGCCAGATGCACCTGGGCGGCCTGCCGCAGCACCTGCACCCGCGCCGCGTCGTCCTTCGCCACCTCCGCCAACACGTCCAACGTGGCCACCAGCTTGCGGTGGTCCTTGGTCCGCTCGAGCGCGGGCAGCAGCACGCGCGCCGCCGCCTCGCGCGAAGGCCCCGAGGCCAGCATCGCCTCCAGCGCAGCGAGCGCATCCGGGTCCGAGGGACGCTGGAGCAGGATGTCCGCGTAGCTCTGCACCGCCTCCGCGCTGCCGTCCTGCGTGCCCTGCAGCAACTGCGCGCGCCGCAGCTTCAGACGCGACACCTTGTCCGACTCGCCCGCCGACTCCGCCAGGCCAATCATCCGCGCCAGCGTCTCGCCCAGCTCGCGCGTACGGCCCGCCTTCTCGTACAGCTCCGCCAGGCGCGGCAGGTGCCGGCCTTCCTCGGCGCCATGCGAGAGCGCTGAATTGAGCGCCTCGGCGGCCTGCGCCGGACGGCCCAGCTCCACGTTCAGGTCCACGAGTTGGAGGAGCAGCTCCAGTCGCTCTGCCCCGCGCGCGCCGTGGATGCGCTTGCGCAGCAGCTCCTCGGCGTCCGCCGAACGTCCCGCGCGCCCATACAACCGCACGAGCCGCTGGAGCACCGGACCCGACTCCGGAGCCCGCTCCACCGCAGCCTCCAGCGCGGCGATGGCATCCGCCACCAACCCGCCCTCCTCCGTCAGCGTCGCCGCCTCGGTCAAGAGCGACAGCGCCAGCGTGGGGTCTTCCGCCTCCGTCGCCAGCGTGCGCAGCACCCGGCTCAGCTCCGCGTGCGCGGACAAGTCTCTCGCCAGCCGCAGCGCCTCGGCGCGCGTGGAGTCATCCCTCGGGTCCTCGCGCAGCACGCGCACCCGGGTGTCGAAGGCCGCGCGGCTGTCCGCGAGCTGCTTCTCGTGGATGCTCGCCAGCAGCGAGTAGAGGCGCTTGCGCGCCGTCGGCTCCGTCGTGGCTTCGAGCTGCTGCTGGAGCGCCGCCACCTGTCGCTGGTGGTCTCCCGCGCGCCCGTAGTGCGCCGCCAGCGCCTCGGTGACCTCCTGCGTCCGCACCCCCGCCGCCGCCAGTCGCTCCAGGCCGCCCACCACCACACCGGTGGACACGTTCTCCGACAGCAGGCCCAGGAACAGGTCCGCCGCGTCCTCCTGACGTCCCAGACGCTCCGCGTACAGCTTGGCCTGCCGCGCCGTCCACTCGTTGCGCTCCAGCTGCGTCTCCGCCAGCGACGCCAGCCGTCCCGCCAGCGACGCCGCTTCGTCGAAGCGCGACAGCGCCACGCACAGCGCCTGCAGCCGCTGCACCGCGCCCACCTCGTCGGGCGCGAGCTGCATCCACTCGCGCACCAGCGGCTCCAGCTCCTCGGGCGCGGCGCCAGCGGCCTCGCGCCGCGTCACCTCCGCCTCCAGCCGGGCCTTCGGGTCATCCGCGAGCGCCGCGGCCGCCTGCAGCGACTTCACCGCCTCCGCGGCGACCTCGTCACCTGGAAGCCGCGCCAGCACCTCGCGCCACGCGGCCTCCGCGCGCACCGGGTCCGCCAGCGGGCCCTGGAGCAACTGCGCCAGGTGCCGCCACAGCGTCGCCGCGACCTCCACCACCGGGGCAGCCTGCGCCGCGCGCTGCAGCGCCAGGGCCAGCGCGGGCCGCGCATTCGCCTTCTCCGCGTGCTCCACCACCGAGCCGAGCAGCAGCGGACGCGCGGGGTCCAGCTCCAGCGCGCGCGACAGCACCTCGAAGGCGCCACGCGCGTCGTCCTTCTCCTCGAACATCAGCGCGAGCGCCTCGCAGAAGGCCACCCGCTCCGCCCGGGGACGCGGCGCCAGGAGCGCCAGGTCCAGGAGCGGCACCACGGCTTCCAGCTCCTCGTCCTCGGCCAGGAGCCGCGCCAACTGGAAGGCCGCCAGCGCATGCGTGGGGTCCAGCTTCAGCGCCGCTTCCAGGTGCGCGCGCGCCGCCGCGCCGTCCTTCAACTGCGTCAGGCACAGCTCCGCCAGGCGCAGCCGCATCGCGGCCTGGCCCGACTTGTCCTTCACCGTGCCCAGGTAGCGCTCCAGCACCACCACCGCGTCCGCCGCCCTGCCCCCCTCCAGCAACAGCTCCGCCGAGAGGCTCGCCGCGTCCGCGCGCGACGGGTCCGCCGCCACCGCCTTCTCGAAGGCCCCCAGCGCGCCCGGCGCGTCGTTCAGCCGGCCCAGCCGCAGCGTGCCCACGCGCAGCCACAGGTCCACCTGCGCGGCGCGGTCCTTCACCTCGCCCGCCATGGATTCAATCTGCGCAATCGCCGCCGCGAAGTCGCCACCGGAGCGCGCCGCCATCTTCTCGATGAGCGACAGTCCCTCGGGCATGCCCGGCCACAGCAGGAAGCAGCGGTCCAACGCCTCCTTCACCTTGCCGGCGGCGCCCGGGTCGTACCAGGCGAACAGCTTCGCCACGAGCAGCGACAGCCGGGCGGCGCTCTTCCTGTCGCGCTCCTCCAGCGACATGCTGCGCAGCATCCGCACGCGGTCCCGCCACGTCTGCTCGAAGCGCTGCAGCGCCCGGGTGGCCTTCTCCACGCGCGCGTTCTGCGGCTCCAGCGTCCGCGCGACTTCCAGCACCCGCTGCGCCAGCTCATGCTCGGTGGGGTCATCCACCAGTCGCTCGGCCAGCGCCGCGTACTCCTCGGACATCCCCGCGTCGCCCAGCGCCTCGCGCTCGCGCTCCAGCGCCTCGAAGGCCGTCTGGAAGCGCTCCTCGGACAAGAGCAACTGCCGCACGCGCCGGAAGATGGCCCGGTCCGACTTCGCCCGCGCCGCGCGCTGCAGGCACAGCACCGCCCTGTCGCGACGGAAGAGCTTCTGCTCGTAGAGGTCCGCGGCCTTCAGGTAGTGGCCCGCGCTCTCCTCGCCCTGCGTGGAGCTGCCCAGGCGCTCCAGCACGTCCGCGAGAGCGGCGGCGTCCTGACGCGTCTCATGCAGCCGCTTGAGGCCCCGCAACGCGGGCAGCGGCTCCTTCGCCACGAGCAAGGCGCGCTTGAGCAGCTCCTCGGCGCGAGGCGCGTTGCGTTGACGCTCGTGCGCCAGCTCCGCGGCACGGCACAACAGGCGCACGGCCTCGTCGGTGGCGACATCGCGCGAGCGACCCTCGTACAGACGAATCAGCTCTTCCACGCGGCCGGCTTTCTCCAGGGAGGCCTCGGCTTCGACGAAGCTCCGGTCATCGGACACGCGCAGCGTGGGTCGAGGAGACGTGGGCTGTTGCATGGGGAG
>NZ_JABXEM010000160.1:0-26163 GCF_013372595.1 Myxococcus sp. AM011 | reverse complement strand
CCTCCCCCCGTCACCACCCAGGCCCCGAGCACGCCGGCGTCCCTCGGCGGCAGCGCGTCCGCCACGCCGCCGGTGCCCGTCAAGCCGGAGGCCGTGACGCCCATCATCAGCGCGCCGGGCTCGGACACCGTGCTGCCCCAGGGCGTCGTCATCGAGCTGGCCCGCTCGCTGCGCCCGCCCGACCATGAAGTGAAGGCGGGCACCGTCGTCACCCTCTCGCCCCGAGTCTCCGGCAACCTGCAGTGGAGCGGACCGTCCACGCTCACGTTCAACGCCGCCGGCGCCGGCTTCTCCTTCGAGACCGAGTACACCGTGACGGTGGAGTCGGTGGAGACCGAGGCCGGCGTGGTGAAGCCGCCCTCCGAGGGTGCGTGGACCCACCGCTTCACGACGCCGTCGTTCCACTTCCTCCGCGTGGAGCCCAAGCAGGCCGACCTGCTCAAGAACCGCATCGAGGTGGACATCGCGTTCTCCGGCCCGGTGGACACGGGCGCCCTCCGCTCGCGCGGCGCCTTCGATGTGGGCGGACAGTCCATCAGCGACGTGAAGTGGCGCAACGTGCCCGGCAAGCGTGACGTCGTCACCGCGCAGCTCGGCCACCCGGGGCTCAAGGGCGGGGCCACCGTGCGCTTCGTCCTCAAGGCGGGGCTCGTCTCGGCGTCGGACGCGAAGGCGCGCGCCCCCGCGGCGGAGTCCTCCTTCGTCCTGCGCGGCGGCAAGCGCATGGACATCACCGGCATCACCCGCCAGAGCGGAGCCTCCGGGCACTACCTGGAGGTCAGCTGCCGCGACGTGGACATGGCCGCGCCGCCCAGCCCCCGTCAGAACCAGGACTACGACGAGTACTACTGGGACTCGAACAACCGCGGCTGCATCCTGGACGACGCCACGGCAGAGGCCTCCATCCACCTGACGCCGCCGGTGAAGGTGTCCGTCGCGCCCTCGCGGCGAGGCTTCCGCATCTTCGGCGACTTCAAGCGCGGCACGTACTCGCTGCGCATCGCCGCAGGGACGACGTCGACGGGCAATGGCACGCTGCTGTCCGACTTCGAGGAAGGCGTCTCCATCCCCGCCCGCCAGCCGCAGCTCTCGTTCTCCTCGGCGGGGCGCTACCTGCCGCGCGGCGCCTGGCGCAACCTGCCGCTGCAGCACCTCAACCTCGACAGCGTCGAGCTGACCATCCGCAACGTGCCGCCGGAGAACCTCGTCTTCTGGATGAGCGACGACCAGCGCGAAGTGGCCGACGAGCGCACGTCCAACGTGGTGGTGAAGAAGACGCTGTCCCTCCAGTCGCCGCAGGACACCCTGGCCACCACCTACGTGGACGTGGCCACCCTGGTGCCGTCGACGACGCGCGGCCTCGTGGAGGTCTCAGTGAAGCGCAATGAACTGGAGGCCGCCTCGCGAATCCTCCTCACGGACCTGAGCCTCGTGGCCAAGAGAGGCGGCCCCGCGCCCGGCACCACGGACCGGGGCGAGGTGTGGGTCTGGGCGCTCGGAATCGAGAGCACCGACCCGGTGTCCGGCGTCGAAGTCTCCCTCGTGAAGAAGAGCGGCCAGGCCGTGGATCGCTGCGTCACCAAGGGCGCGGAGGGGTGCATGCTCAAGGTGCCCGCGGCGGGCGCGGACGACAGCGAGCCCTTCGCGCTCATCGCCCGTCAAGGCGAGGAGCTGACGTACCTCAAGTACAGCGAGCTCAAGATGGAGATCGCCAACTCGGACGTGCAGGGTGAGCCGTACCGCTCCGAGAAGGCCTACCGCGCCTCCATCTGGTCCGACCGGGGCGTGTATCGGCCGGGAGACACGGCGCACGTCGCCGCGGTGCTGCGCGGCCAGGATGACCTGGCTCCGCCCGCGGGCATGCCCGTCGAGCTGGTGGTGGTGGACCCGCGCGAGCGCGAGCTGAAGAAGGTGCCGCTGAAGGCCAACGAGGCGGGGCTCGTCGCGCTCGACCTTCCGTTCGAGGCGTTCCAGGACACGGGCCGCTACCGCGTGACGTTGAAGGTCGCGGACCGCGAGGTGGCCTCCTACGCCTTCAGCGTGGAGGAGTTCGTCCCCGAGCGCATGAAGGTGACGGCGACCACCGAGGCCCCCGGCTACGTGCAGGGCGTGGAGCTGCCCGTCGCGGTGGAGGCCGCCTATCTCTTCGGTGGCTCGGCGGAGGGAAGCCCGGTGGAGCTCAACTGCCGGCTCTTGCCGTCGGACTTCAAGCCGAAGGAGAACGGCCAGTTCACCTACGGCCTGTGGCGTCAGGACGGCAAGGAGCCGCGCCCCGTCACGCTGGGACAGGCCAAGGGCGCGCTGGACGCGAAGGGCCAGACGGTCCTCAACTGCCCGGCGCAGGCGGCCATGGGCGGACTGCGCGGCGCCGCGAAGCTGAGCGCGCTGGTCAGCGTCTTCGAGTCCGGCAGCGGTCGCTCCACGGTGAACGAGGCCAGCGTGCCCGTGCACCCGGAGCGCTACTACGTGGGTCTGCAGGCCAGCGTGGGGAAGGTGAAGGCCGGCAAGCCCTTCACGGTGAACGGCGTGGTGGTGGACTGGGACGGCAAGGTCCTCGCGTCCGGCTCCGTGGCCCCCAAGTCGGTGGAGGTGGAGTACGTCCGCCTGGAGGAGGAGTACGGGTACTACTACGACGAGTCGGAAGGGTATGACCGCTACCAGCGCTACCTGCGTCCGATTCGAGAGGGCAGCGCCACGGCGAAGGTGTCGGGGGGCCGCTTCTCCCTCAACGTGACGCCGGGCGGAGACGCCGCGGGCTACCTGGTGCGCGTGCGCTCCGGCAATGCTCAGACGGACCTGGAGCTGGAAGGTGAGGGTCGCTACTACTGGTGGGGCGAGGGCTCGCGCGTGGACCAGACGCCGCGTCCGCTCAAGCCCACCTCGCTGGACGTCGCGGTGCCGGCGCTGGCTCGCGTGGGCCAGCCCATCACCGTGAAGGTGAAGGCCCCGTACAAGGGCCGGATGCTGTTCACCGCGGAGACGGACCGCGTGCTCGCCACCGAGTGGAAGGCCGTGGAGCCGGGCGAGGTGACGTGGACCTTCACGCCCAAGCAGTTCGCGCCCAACGTCTACGTGAGCACCTTCCTCGTGAAGGACCCGCATCTGGAGTCGCGCGAGGCGTTCATGCCGGACCGCGCCTTCGGCGTGGCCAACATCACGCTGGAGCCCGTGGACTTCACCCAGTCGGTGACGCTGAACGTGCCCAAGGAGGTCCGCTCCAACGACACGCTCAACGTGGAGATGGATTTGGGCGCGCTGGAGGGGCCGACCTTCGCCACGGTGGCGGTGGTGGACGAGGGCATCCTCTCCCTCACGCGCTTCCAGAGTCCGGATCCGCTCAAGCAGATCTTCACCAAGCGCGCCCTCGGCGTGGGCACCTACGAGACCATCGGCTGGACGCTGCTGGTGCCGCCTGGCGGCAACTCGCGCTCCACCGGCGGTGACGCGGAAGGGGACGCGAGTGGCCGGGTGCAGCCCGTCAAGCCCGTGGCCCTGTGGAGCGGCGTGGTGCTGGTGCCGGCCAATGGCAAGCTGCGCCTGCCCTTCCAGATTCCGCAGTACCGGGGCGCGGTGCGGGTGATGGTGGTGACGGCGGGGCCCAAGCGCCTGGGCCGCGCGAGCGCGCAGGTGCTGGTGAGAGACCCGCTGGTGCTCCAGACGACGCTGCCTCGCTTCCTCACGCAGAACGACGAAATCCAGGTGCCCGTCTTCGTCACCAACCTGTCCGGCAAGCCGCAGGACGTGAAGGTGACGCTGGGCGCGGAGTCGCTGCCGGTGCCCGGGCTGACGATGCCCGCGACGGCGACCTCTCCGCTCCAGCTCCTGGGCAAGAGCGAGGGCCGGGCCCGGCTGGAGGATGGCAAGTCGACGACGTTCGTCTTCCAGGCTCGAGCGGTGCAGGCCGTGGGCGCCGCGCGGCTGAGCGTGGTGGTGGAGGGCGGAGGCTACACGTCGAAGGAGACGTTGGATGTGCCGCTGTCCCCGGCGGGTCCCCGCGAGCGGCGGGTGCAGCGCATCGAGCTGGCGCAGGGCGTGACGGACCTCTCCCAGTACCTCCAGGGCTGGGTGCCGACGACGGAGCGCTCCACGCTGTGGGTGACGGCCAATCCCTATGCGCAGTCGCTCCAGCACCTCTCGTACCTGGTGCAGTACCCCTATGGCTGCATCGAGCAGACGACGTCCTCCACGCGCCCGCTGCTCTTCGTGTCGGAGCTGGTGGACAACGTGGACCCGTCGCTGACCCGTGAGGGCTCGGTGGGGGACATGGTGCTCGCGGGCATCAACCGCGTGCTGTCCATGCAGACGTCCTCGGGCGGCTTCGGCTACTGGCCCGGCTCCACGGAGCCGGTGGACTGGGGCACCGCCTACGCGACGCACATGCTGCTGGATGCCCAGAAGCTGAAGTACCCCGTGTCGCAGGAGCGGCTGAACGACGCGATTACGTGGATGGGCAACCGCATGAGCGCCTACGAGGGCCAGTCGGCCGTGCGCCTGAACGGGCAGGTCGACAGCGAGGAAGCCTACATGCACTACGTGCTGTCGCTGTCCGGCAAGGGCCGCAAGGCGCGCATGCTGAAGCTGGTGGAGGCGCTGGCGGAGAAGTCGAAGAAGGGCGCGCTGGGTGGCCAGGAGCGTGAGGTCGACTACATGCTCAAGGCCGGGCTGTGGCTCGCCGGAGACCGCCGCTACGAGAAGGAGCTGCGCACCCCGGACCTGTCGCCCGTCACCGACGAGCGCCACAACAACTGGTCCTTCTATTCGGACCGGCGGCGCCGGGGCTTCATGCTGAGCACCTACCAGGACCTCTTCGGCAACAACGCCGACGGCGAGCCCCTGGCGGCCATGGTGGCCCAGTCGCTCCAGGCGCACTCGAGCAACTGGTACACGACGCAGGAACTCGTGTGGGGAATCACGGGCCTGGGCAAGCGGCTGCAGGGCGCGGCCTCCCAGTTCACCGCGCCGGTGCTGACGGTGGAGGGCAAGGAGGTGGCGGCCCCGAAGGCGAAGGACGCGCGCGGCTCCGACCGCACGTGGTCCCTGGCGCGGGCCAGCGAGCGCAAGCAGCTCCAGCTCGATGTGAAGTCCAAGGACTCGGGGAAGCTGTACCTGGTGCTGAGCAGCGAGGGCGTGCGTGCGGACGGGCAGCCGCGCACGGGTGGGGAGGGTCTCAAGCTGACCCGCACCTATCGCAAGCAGGACGGCTCGGAGCTGGACCTGAAGTCGTCGCCGCTGGCGCTGGCGGAGCTGGTGTACGTGGAGCTGGAGCTGAAGAACGCCACGGGTGAGCGGGTGCAGAACATCGCCCTGGTGGACCGCCTGCCGGCGGGCTGGGAAATCGAGAACGCGCGGCTGGGTCGCGGGGGCTCGGTAGACTGGGTGGCGGCCGACGCGCTGTGGACGCCGGACTACGTCAACATCCGCGATGACCGGATGGAGGTCTTCGGCGCGCTCGGCGCGGGTGAGGCGAAGAAGATTGTCTACGCGGTGCGCGCGGTGACGGCGGGAGCCTTCACCCTGCCCACGGCGGAGGCCGAGGCGATGTACGACCCGCGCATCTGGGCGCGCGAGGCGGGCGGCACGGTGCAGGTGTCCGGCCCGTGGAAGGACAGCCTGCTCTGACATGCGCCGCGCTCGTCACCTCCTGAAGAAGCTCGGATGGTTCGCCGCGGGGCTCGTCGGCCTCGCGGCGCTGGGGGTGGCGGCGGCGTGGTGGCTGCCGCTGCCGTCGCGGCTCTCCTCACCGCCCTCGGTGGTGCTGGAGTACCGCGACGGCACTCCGGCGCATGTCTTCCTCGCGCCGGACCAGCGGTGGCGCATCGCCGCTCCGGCGGAGCGCATCGACCCGGCCTACGTCCGGGCCCTGCTCGCGCTGGAGGACAAGCGCTTCTATTCCCACCCGGGCGTGGACCCGCTCGCGGTGGCGCGCGCCGCCGTGCTCAACCTGACACGGGGGCGCCGGGTGTCGGGCGCGTCCACGCTGACGATGCAGTTGGTGCGCATGCTGGAGCCGCGCCCTCGCACCTTCACCTCGAAGCTGGTGGAGTCCTTCCGCGCGGTGCAGTTGGAGCTGCGGCTGACGAAGCAGGAGGTCATGGGCGCGTATCTCCAGTTCGTTCCGTACGGGCGCAACGTGGAGGGCGTGGAGGCCGCGGCGCTCGCGTACTTCGGCCACACGGCGGCCCACCTGAGCCCGGCTGAAATCGCCACGCTGCTGGCGGTGCCGCAGAACCCCAACCGTCGCTTCCCCACGCCGGAGAACCGCGCCCGCCTGCGCGCGGCCCGGGACGACGTGGCCCGAAGGCTGCTGGAGGCCCATGCCCTCCCACGCGGCCCCGAGGGCGCGACGGTGACGGATGCGCAGGTGCTGGCGGAGGTGCACGCCTCCGCCGCGCCGCTGGAGCTGAAGCCCTTTCCCCGCGAGGCCCCTCACGCGGCGGTGTGGCTGCGGGCACAGCGCCCGGGGCTGACACGGCTGCGCACCACGCTGGACGCGGGCACGCAGCGGTTGGTGGAGCGGGTGATGCGGGACGGGTCGAAGGACCTGTCGTCGCGAGGCGTGCACAACGGCGCGGCCGTGGTGGTGGAGCGCGAGCGAGGCGAGGTGCTCGCGCTGGTGGGCAACTTCGACTTCTTCGACGAGAAGCACGGCGGACAGATTGTCGGCTTCGCCACGCCGCGCTCCCCGGGCTCGGCGCTCAAGCCGCTCCTGTACGCCATGGGTATCGACCTGGGCCTGGCGGGGCCGGAGCAGCTCGTGGCCGACATCCCCATGTCGTATGGCGGCTATTCGCCGCGAAATTTCGACGGCCGCTTCCTGGGCCTCGTGCGGCTGGAGTACGCGCTGTCCCAGTCGCTCAACATGCCCTTCGTGCGGCTGCTGGAGCGCGTGGGCGTGGAGCGCTTCCTGGGCGCGCTGCGGACGTCGGGGGTGACGAGCCTCATCTCCGAGCCGGGCCACTACGGCCTGTCCGCCGCGGTGGGCGGCATCGAACTGACGCCCCTGGAGCTGGCGGGTGTGTACGTGGTGTTGGCGGGAGATGGCCGCACGCGTCCCCTGCGCCTGCTGGAAGAAGGGCAGCCGGTGGCGTCCCCGGTGGAGGTCATGTCTCCGGGGGCCGCGTGGCTCACGCGCAAGGCGCTGTCGCTGAAGGACCGGCCGGACTTTCCGGAGCGGCGCCGACTGACGGGCCTGCCCGCGCGCGTGCACTGGAAGACGGGGACGAGCTTCGGTCACCGGGATGCGTGGGCGGCGGGCTCGGGGCCCCGGCACACGGCGGTGGTGTGGCTGGGCAACTTCGACCACACGCCGAGCGTGCACCTGGTGGGCGCGGACGCGGCGGGCCCGCTGCTGTTCGACATCCTGGAGGGCGTGGGTCCCCGAGGGCGCTCGCTGCCGGAGGATGAAGTGACGCCGCCGGAGGACCTGATGCGCGTGGAGGTCTGCGCGTACTCGGGCCACCTGCCGACGGACGCGTGCGTGCAGCGCAAGGAGGTCTACGCGCGGCGCTCGGCGGTGCCCACCGCGCACTGCCCCTACCACCAGCACATCGAGGTCGACGTGGCCTCCGGGCTCGCGGTGGGGCCCACGTGCCGCGCGGGGCGGAAGACGGAGTCACGGGTGTTCGTCACCTGGCCCGCCACCATCCGCCGTTGGCTGGAGGAGCAGCACCGTCGTCTGCCGGAGCCCCCGTCGTTGGCGCCCGGCTGCGAGCTCGGTGGTGAGCGCGCCGCCCCCACCATCGTCTCGCCCGCGCAGGGCCACATCGCGCTGCTGATTCCCGGAGTGCCTCCGGAGCAGCAGGAGATGCCGCTGGAGGCTGAGGCCTCGCACGAGCGCGCGCTCACCTGGTTCGTGGACGGCGCGCTTTTGGGCACCGCGCGCGCCGATGAGCGCATGTGGTGGAAGCCCTCGGTGGGCTCCCACGAAATCCTCGTCACGGATGACCGGGGACTCAGCGCCAAGCGCACGCTCCTCGTCCGCGAGCGGCGCTGACCGAATCGCCCTGAGCGCGCGTCCCTCGTCGACGCGCGCGCTCCGCTCAGCGGACCTCCCAGCCCTTGTCGCCGCGCTCGTACTGCTGCCCCGCGCGCAGCGCGCCGTAGAAGAGGAAGTCCTTCACGCCCACGACGGACTTGCCGTCGAACAGGCCCAGCTCTCCCTTCGGCGGCAGCCGGATGCCCAGCTCGGAGGCCTTCAGGCGCACCTTCCCGCCCGGGGCCACCGTCACGTTCGGCAGCACCGCGCCCACGGGCGTCGTCACCTGGGTGGGCACATGCTCACTCCGCGCCAGGCTCACCCTCAGGTTCGTGGTCAGCACCATGCCCTGGAGCGACAGCGCCACGGCGCCCCGGTTTCCCACGTCCACCCAGCCCTCCACCGGGTCGAACGCCTCGAACACCAGCGTGGGGCGCTGCGCCTGCATCCGCGTCCAGTCCTTCTCCACGAAGGCCCGGCGCTCCTTCACGTAGCGCTTCATGTAGTCGCGACCCGCCTTGAACTGCGCGTAGTCGGTGTACGGAGCCCCATTCATGTGCGGGTCGATGAGCGCGTGCATCGCGTCGATGTACGGGTTCATCACCTCGGGCTTGAACAGCTCGTCCAGCGCCTTGTCGAGCCGCGCGCCCAGCCGCTCACGCAGCTCGGGGTTCGCCAGCACGCGCGTGCCCAGGTTGGAGAAGACGGGCAGATAGCCGGGATAGGACTGCGTCTCCGTCTTGCGCTGCAGGTACATCTTCTCCGTCCACGCGTCCGTCAGCGTGAAGTTGAACAGCGGGTGGCGCATGTTGGCGGAGCTGGTGCTCATGCCCTCCGCGGGGTTGAGGTACCACCAGCGCGCGTCCACGTTGTTGAGGTCCCAGGGCACGTAGGACCACTTCGCCACGGCCCGGTCGTAGATGAAGTAGCTCTCCGAGTCCTCCACGAAGTTGTTGGACATCAGCGCGTCCAGCACCATGGAGCGCAGGTAGTGCTCCAACTGGAGGTGCTTCTCCAGCGCGGCGGCGAACTCGGGCTCCGGCGTGTAGTTGATGACGTCCAGCATGGCGAAGAGCCCATCGTCCGGCTGCTGCTCGTTGGTCTTCTTCGTCCAGTCACCCTGGTAGGGCACCTTCCACGTCTTCAGCTCGCAGTCCTTCCAACCGCACCGGTAGATGGTGGCGTCGTCGTCCGCGAAGGCATGGGCCTTGAGGAAGGCCTTGTTCACCTGCTCGATATCCAGGAACACGCCCTCGTACTGGCCATTGAGCTTGAGGCGCACGAAGGTCGCCTTGGACGCGGGCACGCGCATCGCGGCCATCAGGTCGAACGCCATCTTCTCCGCCAGCAGCGTCGCATCCGCGAACTCGGCCACGAGGTTGAGCGACGTGCGTCCCTCGAAGCGCACGTCCTTGTCGAAGCTCACGTTCCAGCTCTTCTTGACGAAGAAGCGCGCGGAGGCCCCGCGCAGGCGCACCTTCACCTGGTACGTCTTCCCGCCCGCCTTGAAGATGGCGTCCTGCTCCGGCGTCCACACGTCCGCCTCGAACTTCTTCATCGCCTCCTCGGGGATGATGAGCTCGTACTCGGGCACGCTCGCCTGCAAGGTCGGCATGACGAAGGGCCGCTGGGCCTCCGGCGTCACCGGCGGAGGCGGGTCGACGGGAGGCGGATCCACCGGAGGAGGATCGACAGGCGGCGGGTCCACCGGAGGAGGGTCGACGGGAGGCGGATCCACCGTGCCGGGCGGTGAAGGTTGCTCGATGGGAGGTGGCTGGGTGATGGGCGAGGGGGGGGCTCCAGAACCGCAAGCCCACAGCCACATCACCGGAAGGCAGAGCAAGAGTCGTGAGCGCGTCATCTCCAGGTGTTGAGCAAGGCTCATGCCTCACGAAGGCAGACGTGCGACGCCTGAAAGTGAACGATGCCAGTGCCCCAAGACGCCGTGGGGCGGGTAGTTGATGAAAGGGATTTCCCTTCCTGGGCCGGTCATTTGCTTCACCCTGGAGGGCAGAGGACCCGTCGACCCCCGCGTCGGCGCGTGAGCTCCGCGAGGGGCCACGACGTTGCACGCGAGCCTCCCTGGTGGGGCAGGCGGGCAGGCAAGGAAGCCGTCTTCCCTTCTGCCCTCCGCTGTTCCCGACACGGAGCGTCGGGCCTAGCTTCTAGAGGAAGAGGGGAGCGCCGCGACAGGGAGACGCCCGCGATGGAGACCTGGAACCAGTCGTCTGATTCCGCCCGCAGTCACACGCCGTTGATGGTGAACCGTCGTATCGACGAGCATGTGGAGGCATGCGTGCGGCACATGGCGACCCATGCGGACCGCCCGGAGATGAGCCGCTACCTCCAACGCCTGGAGCGCGAGTGGGACCTCAACCGCGCCGTCATGGTGGGCACGGCCGCGCTGGGGGCTCTGGGCCTGTTGCTGGGCAAGAAGGATGGTGGCCGGTGGCGGGCGCTGAGCGCCGTGGCCGCGGGAGTCCTCCTCCAGCACGGCGTCTTCGGCTTCGGGCCCTTGTCCGCTCCCTTGCGCGCGCTGGGCATCCGCTCGCGCCGGGAAATCGACCTGGAGAAGTTCGCCATCAAGGCGCTGCGCGGTGACTTCGAGCGCATCCCCAATGACGGCGGGCCCATGGCCAAGGCCAACGCGGCGCTCGTCGCCGCGCAGTCCTGACGCCGCGCCTCGCTGCCTCGCCAACCCCCGCTCACCCGATGAAGGGAGCGGGGGCGGCTCGTCGCCTCAGTGCCGGGGCGAGGTGTAGCCACCGCCCTGCGCCGGCATCAGCGCCGGAGAGGCGGGCTGGGTCGCGCCGTTCGTCGCGCCGGTGTCCGCCTGGTCGAAGAAGCCGTTGAGGCCGGCGATGCCCAGCGAGAAGTTCGTCACCCAGCCGGAGTCCGGCTTGCCGGCCTTGGCGCCGATGTCGAACGGCTTGGCGAAGTGCAGCCGCAGCAGCAGGGGCCCCAGCGCCAGGTTCACACCGACGACGGCGTTGAGCACCCGGTGGTTCCACAAGTCGTCGCCGCCGTTGCCCACGCCACCCACGTCCATCGCCGCGATGGCCTCCAGGTCACTCAAGAAGGCCACGCGGATGATGTCGTTGAGGGGCAGCTGCAGCTCCAGCGTGGAGTAGACGAAGTTGCGGCCGAGCAGCCACCGCTCGTCGCCGAAATTCACCCCGCGCAGGGTGTCGAACGACGACAGGAAGTAGGAGCGCGCGTAGCGTCCGCCGAGCGTCGTGCCCGCGCCGCCGCGCAGGAAGATGTTGGTGCGGCCGTAGATGGGGAAGTAGCGCTCGGCATCCAGGCGCAGGTTGCCGTAGGCCTCGCTGTCGAACGGTTGCACGCCCAGCGTCATCTCCAGCAGCGCGGAGCTGCCCGACAGCGGGCCGGTGGCGTAGTGGTACTTGAGGCTGTCGTAGCCCACCTGGCCGCTTACCTCGGTCTGGAAGCGGATGGCGCCGTTCTTCGCGTTCCACTCCGACAGCAGCTCCCGGTTGGCCTCGTTGCGGTCCGGGAAGAAGAGGCGGAACTCGGTCTGGTCGTCGAGGAAGTACTTGGTTCCGCCCATGCTCAAATCGCCCTGGACGAAGAAGAACGTACTGAGCGGATAGCGCAGGCTGCCGAGCGCGCCGAAGAACCGCTCCGCCGACGTGAAGAAGACAGGCGAGTTCTCGAACGTCTGGTCCACGCGGAAGCGCAGCGACTGGAACAGACCGCCGCCCCACGTCGTCCGGCCCGCGTCGTTGATGTACAGCATGTAGCCGTCCGTCAAATCGAAGCTGCCGTACACCGCCAGGGTGAGGATGAACTGGTGGTCCCTCATCCGGTCACTCGCCGCCGCGAAGAGCTGACCGACGAAGCCGCCGCCGCCCGCGCCCGCGAAGCCGAAGATGGGGCCGAACTCCAGGTTCTTTCGCGCGAAGGGCTCGTACGCCTGCGCATCCGTGAGGGGGCGCACCGCCAGCGGGTTGGGCGGCTCGGGCGGAGGCTCCGCCGGCACGTCCAACGCGAGCATGCGCGGCGGCCTGAGCACCGCGGGCTTCCGCTCACCCGACACGTGGAAGAGCATCCACAGGCCACCCTCGGGGCCCGCACCCGGCTCGAAGACGCCGGTGGTCAGGTCCGTGCGGCGGACGATGCGGCCGTCCGCCATCAGCTCGTGCAAATCCGAGCTGCTGTTGTTGAAGGCGGTGAAGAACACGCGGCCGTCGGCCAGGGCCAGCGGGTCCGCGTGGTCCCTCTCCTCGCTCGTCAGCCGCTCCACCTGGCGGGGCGCGTCCAGCTTCACGCGGAAGAGGTTGAACTTGCGGTGCGACGTGGCGTCCGACGTGAAGACGATGCCCGCGGGGCCCCACGTCACCTGGCGCTCGGAGAACACGTCGTCGGTGAGCTGCAGGGGCTTGGCGTCCGGGTTCGCGTTCAGGTCGATGACGTAGATGTCGCGCAGGCCCTCGTCCTTGATGCCGATGAAGGCCACGTAGCGCCCATCCGGCGAGAGGGCCGGCGAGTACGCCGCCAGGATGCCGTGCTTGTCGATGCGGTACGCCTTGCGGTCGCCCACGTCCAACTGCACCGTCGTGCCCACCTCCCGGTCGATGCCGGTGCGGATGGGGTTGCGCCGCACCAGCACGTCGTTGGCGCGCTTCTCCACGGTGTGTTTGTAGTCCTGCACGTAGATGACGTCGCGGCCGGTGATTTCGGCGATGAAGGCCAGCTTGTCCTTGGACAGCGCGAAGCTGCGGCCGGAGATGGGGTGCAGCGACTCCACGCCGGGCACGCCGTCACCGGCGACCTTCTCCGACTTGTCAGGCGCGCGCGGGTCCATCAGATACAGCCGGCTCTCACCCGTCTCGGGGACGATGGTGCGCATCGCCAGGACCGTGCCGTCCGGCGAGCTGGCCATGGCGGTGATGTAGCCGGGCGCCTTGTCGAGCAGGTCCAACGCGGGCGCGGACTGCTCCGAGCCGAGGTACGTCTTGTACGCCCGGCGCTTCAGCCAGTTCTCGAACCGCGCGGACACACGCTTCGGATCATCTCCCGTCAGACGCTCCAGCAGCTCCTCGAACTTGATGGACGGTGAGTCCTTGGAGCCGCCCACCAGCCGGGGCGCGTCCTCCAGCACGCGCTGGATGAAGCCCTTGCCGTACTCCTCCTCCAGGAAGGCCACGCGCACCTGGCCGACCTTGTAGATCCACAGGTAGCCGTAGGGCCCGGGGGAGAAGAAGTCGAGGAAGGCGTAGCCCTTGTAGAGGTCCGGGTTGACGAGCAGGTCGCGGACGAGCATCTCCGCCTCGGGGTCCATGCCCCGCTTGGCGTAGAACTCGGCGATACCTTCGATGAACCACAGGGGAATCGCCTGGAGGGGGTCGCCGAACACCTTGGCCTGCTCGGCCACGGTGCGGACCTTCTGGATGGTGAACTGGTGCGCCAGCTCGTGGGTGGAGATCTCCTCGAAGAGGCGGTGGTCACCCAGGTACGGCAGGGTGAGCTTCAGGTCCTCCGTGCTGGTGACGCCCAGGGTGCCCTCGGACAGCGGGAAGAGGTTCGTCTGCAGGAACTCCTGGTAGCTGCTGTAGAGGATGTACGGGAAGGTCTCCGTGGGGACGTACTGGAAGGTGTCCACCAGGTACCGGTACGCCTCTTCGATGAGCGGCGCGGCGCGCTCGGCGACCACGCGCTCCCGCTCGTAGAAGTAGAAGCGCACGCCGCCTGCCTTGGCGCCGAGCGTCTTCGCATAGGTGTAGCTGAACCCACCATCGGGACTGCCGCCCAGGGCCGGGCCGCTGCCCAGCGCGGGGCCGCTGCCTGTCCCGCCATCGCCCAGGAAGCTGCTCAGGGGCGTGCCGCCGTCATCGCCGACCGCCGCCGTCGCGCCTGACGGGGGCGAGCCTCCGTCATCGTTGCCCGCGAGGGCGCCCGGAGGGGTGCCCCCGTCCTGCTGCTCCGCGAGCAGGGGCGGAGGGCTGGTGGACGGCTCGGAGCCGCTGGGGGGACCCGCGGGGACCGACTTGGTGTCGCCGGTATCCGGGTGGGTGGTGGGCGCGTCCGGGTTGGCGCCGCCCTGGGCACCGGGCGGCTGCTCATGCGCCGTCCTCTCCGGAGGCTTGGCGACTCCGGTGGCGGCGGGGCCCACGAGGATGTCGACGTGCCGCCACTCGAACTCGAAGCTGTTCACCGGCGTCTTGCCCGGGCGACGAGGCACGACGAAGACCTGGGCCAACGCCAGCCCCGGGAGGAGCAGGGTCAGCGCGGCGGCAGCGAGGAGACGGGGGTTCACGAAGGTCACCTCAGGGGTGGGGTACTGGCGAGACAGGTGCTTCCTAGGAGGCTCGCTCTCAAGAACGAGCCTATACAAGCGCCTCGATAATTTCTTTCCGTTTACTTGCCAGGCGGTGGACGTCGCCGCTCCCTTGGGGAGAAAGAGGGAGGGGCTTTCGTTGGGTTCCAACGCCCGGTATGCATACGGGCCATGAGACGCTTCTTCTTACTGAGCAGCACGCTGGTCCTCGCCCTGGGTTGCGGCAAGGACGACAACTCCAAGAACAAGGCGGAGTGTCATCTTGCCGCCATCAACCTGTCGTCCTGTCAGCGTTCAACCCTCGCTTCAGTGCAGGCCAACGGGGTGTGGAACGTCAATGTCGAACTGAACGACGGGACGGGCTCCGCGGGTGCGCTCAAGTTGTCGGGCGGTTCCGGCGCGCAGATTCTGGGCCTTCCGGTGACGGAGCAGCAGCTCACGGAAGACACCTTCTACATGGCCGCCGACGTGGTGGACACGTTTGGCCGCACGGTGCGCTACTCGTTCACCGGGTGCTCCGCGACCGCGCCGACGAAGCTGGGCGGCACGTTCCGTCGGTGTGTGGACGGAGAGCTGGACCTGCAGGGCACCTTCTCGGGCGCGCGCATCGAGCGCAACACCGGCGAGGCCGAGTCCTCGGGCCTGGAGCTGGTGAAGGCGCTGACGCTGCCGCGCGGCCTCCCGAAGGACCTGGTGGTGTCCGGGGGCTATGCCTACGTGCCCGCGGGTGTCGAGGGCCTCTTCGTCTACGACGTGCGCAACCCGGCGGAGGCGCAGCAGGTGGGCGCGGCCAAGCGCAGCACCGACGTCTACAACGACGTGTTGGTGAAGGACACCACGCTCTTCGTGGCGACGCAGGGCAGCGGCCTCTCCCTCTACAGCCTGGAGAATCCGGCGGCGCCTGTGTTCCTGCGCGCGTTGGCGGACCCCGCGGTGGATGTGTCGTCGTTGGCGTTGGAGGGAAATCTCTTGTTCGCCGCGTCGCCTTCGCCCAACGGCGAGGTGCTCATCTTCGACGTGACGACGGCCGCGCAGCCGAAGCTGGTGGACCGCTATTTCGTCGAGGGCGCGGAGCCGCTCAGCGGCGAAGTGCCGATGGACGTGGCGGCGGTGGGCAACCGGCTGTACGTGAGCAACTGGACCTTCGGCTTGTCGGTGTCGGACATCACCACGCCGTCGACTCCGAAGCTGCTGGGACGTTTCGCGGGCGGTCCCGCGCGCACGGCGGCGGTGGGCACGGTGGGGGACCGCATCCTGGCCTTCACGGGTGGCGAGGACTGGGGCGCGCACCTGAGTGTGCTGGACGTGGCCTCTCCGGCGAACGTGCTCCAGGTGGGAGAGTTCAGGATCCGTCCGGAGGTTTCCATCCGCGCGATGACGCTGTCGGGAACGAAGCTCTACGTGGCGCACTACCAGGATGGCCTGCGCGTGCTGGACGTGAGCAACCCGAGCGTTCCCCGGCAGGTGGCGTACTACAACACCTGGCGCGAGACGGACACGGGCCGTGGTGTCTCGTTCTTCGATGGGCTCAACAGCGTGAGCGTCCCCGGAGATGGGTACGTGTACGCGACCGAGTCGTCACGCGGGTTGCTCATCTTCCGCGAGACTCCGGCTCCGTGAAGGGCTGTCACGCCGTCGTCGGTTGAAGGAAGGGGGGCGCCTGCTGGGTGAGGCGCCCCTCCCGCATCGCGTCATGGAGAGAGCAGGGAGTTGCCCGTGCCGGACCTGCCGAGGCTGGCGCCGCGAGCGAGGCTGAGCTCGACGCCCGCATCCTGGAGCGCGAGGCGCGCGGAGTAGGTGTCGCTTCGTCCCGCTGCGTCGCGTGCGAGGTTGAGCAGGGCGCGAGCGCGTTCGGCGTGGACGATGACGGTGCCCTGGCCGAACTCGGCGGCGCTGTCGCGAAGGTCGGCGAAGGCGCTGTCGGCGATGTCGAGTGCGTTGCCCACGTCGTCTTCACCCTGTTGGAGCGCCGCGTCCGCAGCGAGCATCCATTCGCCCGCGCTCTGGAGTGCGGAGAGGCGTTGCTGGCGGGAGCGCTCGGTGTCGACGGCGCGCTCGCCGAACGTGTCGACCTGCTGCTGGGTGGCCTGGGCGCTCTGTTCAATCTGGGTGTCGCGGGCCTTGAGCTCCTCTTCGACTTGCTGGAGGCGGGCCTTGAGTTGCGCCACCTCCTCGTCCGTGGCGGTGGGCTTGGCGTCCTGGGCTTGAGCGTTACCGGTCTGCTGCCCGCTCACGGAGGACTGCTGCTGAGGCTGAACGGGAGTGGTCGTCGACGAGCCAGAGCCGCCCTGACCATTGGTCTGCTCGCTTTCGGTGGGCCCGAAGCCACCGGCGGAGTCCTGACTCCCGGGCTGCGCAGTGGTGCCTGAGCCCGAGCCGCCAATCGCGTTCGAATTGTCGGGAGTCGGGGAGATGACCGAGCCACCAATCCCGTTCGGATTGTCGGGAGTCGGGGAGATGACCGAGCCACCAATCCCATTCGGATTGTCGGGAGTCGGGGCGGTGCTGGTGCCCGACCCGCCCGTCGCATCCTGATTGTCAGGTGTCGTCGTGGTGCTGGTGCCCGCTCCGCCCGTCACGTTCGGATCATCAGGCGTCGTCGTGGTGCTGGTGCCTGCTCCGCCCGTCGTGTCTTGGGTGGGCGTGCTCGTGCCCGTCACATCCGAGGGCGCCGTCGTCCCAGTCCCCATCGTGCCCGAGCCACCCGTCGCATCCTGGGTGCTGGGCTGTGTCGACAAGCCCGCCCCCGTCCCCTGGGTAGGGGCCGTCGTTCCAGAGCCACCAGTCGAACCCTGAATGTCGGGCTGCGCAGTCGTGCCCATCCCCGACGAATCCGTGGGAGCCGTGGTCCCCGTCGAGTCAGGGCCACCCGTCGAGTCCTGACTCTCCGGCTGTGTCGCGGTGCTCGTTCCCGAGCCACCGGTGCCCGACTGAGTCATGTCCCCCGTGCCAGAAACACCCGTCGAGTCCCGCGACGTGGTGCCCACCGCATCCGGCCCGTCGATTCCGCCAGGCTGCGAGGCCGGAGACGGAGCCACGGCCTCGGTGTTCGAGCCTCCGGGCTGTGAGACTCGCGCATCGCCCGAGTTGTCCGAACCCGTCGACGTCTGTCCCGTCGTCACGCTCCCAGAACCACCGACGCCCGTGCTCGTTCCGTCATCGCCCGTCGTCCCGTCGGAGTCCTCCGTCCCGCTGCCACCGGTGCCTTCCTGCACCTGCGCGGGGATGGGCTCGTAGCGTTGATACGTCTCATCGACGGCCACCTGCCCGGACGTCGACGGCGCCTCACCATCCGGGAGGACCGGAGTGATGTTGTAGCCGTAGCCATAGCCGCCATACGGAAGCGTCCCATCCGCCATCGGAGGTTGGATGACGTAGTTCGGGGGCAGCCATGCGCCATCCGCTTCCTCGGCGGCCTGCTCGTTCGCGTCTCGCAGCGCCGAGGCTGCCGGGTCTCTGACGGAGGGGTCCGTGGGAGAAGGGTAGGGCGGCTCGCTCTGGCCCTGCGCGAGGCTCAATCCGGCGGCGATGGCGATCCACAGGTTCATGCCGGCAGGATGTTCACTGCATGAATTCTCCGGCACCTCGTCGGCCCGAGCGCCCCTCGACGGCCCGTCAGGGCGGCGACCTGCCCCGAAACGAGAAGGACCGCGCCCCCCGGGAATAGGAGGCGCGGTCCCTGAATCACCCAGCGAGCGACGTCCGCTTCAGATGCTGATGCGCAGGCCCGCACCCAGCTCGAACGTGGGCGCCGCCAGCTTGAAGCCCTGAACAGGCTGCCCGTTGATGACGGTGTCCGGCACCGAGAAGCCGAGCCGGAACTCACCACCCTTGTGGCCGTAGTGCACCGCGCCGTACCCCTCGACCGTCAGGTAGCTGAGGGCGCGGTGGGTGACGTTGATGCGACTGATGTACGACTTGTCCGAGAGGTTGCTGAGCGTGAAGAAGTTGAACGACGTGCGCTCGAGTGAGCCGGGCCGGTCCAGGAACAGGTACGCGGCGCCGTAGTGGCGCCCCAGATACAGCGGCTGGAAGGCTTCCTGCGCAATCAGGTACGGATAGCCGAAGGAGCTGGTGTAGCCCGTCGAGTTGTAGAAGTACTCGATGCCCAGCACGGCGATGTCGCTGTCGCCATACGCGAAGCTGTAGTTGGCGCCGCTCGTCACCTGGGGCGTGAGGCCCGTGGGGACATAGGCCTCCACCAGCGACGTGTCCTGGAGGATCTCCTCGAACGTCGTGCCCTCGGGGATGCGGTACAGCGGGCGCTCGGTGCCCTTCTTGATGCCCAGCTCTCCGTAGATATCGACGGGCCCCAGCGCAGAAGAGAAGTCGAGCCCGAAGCGCGGCTTGCGGCCCCGCTGTGCCACGGCGCTCGCGCCAAGCTCCGCGGGCCCCAGGACGACCTCGGCGCGCAGCGCACCACCGATGCGGCTGAGGCGGTTGACCGGGTCGGACGCTCCGGAGCGAGGCACTCCGCCCGTGTTGTCGAGCAGCGCGCCCGCGTCGGTGCCCAGGTCATCCATCACCGCGATGCCATAGAAGTTCCAGCCCGTCGCTTCCCAGGGGACATGGACCTTCAACATGGACACGCCGGTGCGCAGGTCCACGAAGGCCAGCGGATTGCGCCGCTGCGGTGACAGGAAGTCGGTGGGGTTCCAGATCTGCCCCGTGCCCCACTTCACATGCTGCTTGCCGACGGTGAGGAACACCGTCCGCTCGATGTCGAACCGGAGCCAGGCCTGGTCCAGCAGCACGCGCGGATTGGACGGCGCGTTGTTCGGGGTGGCGCCCGTCTGCGTGGCCACGGTGGGGTCGTAGCTCAACCGCCCCACCACGAAGCCGCGCAGCCGGTCCATCGGTCGCGCGTCGAAGTACCCGTCCACCAGCGTGGGCGCGGAGAACGACGTGTCACCGAACGACGTCCCCTCCGTCGCCGCCGCGAAGCCGCGCAGGTAGAACTGCCCGCCAATCTTCAGCGGGTCGTCCACCGCCTCCTCGGAGTCGAAGGCGCTGCGCGTCCCCGGCCCCGACAGCGCCTGCGAGTCCCGGTCTCCCGGCTCGGGCGGCGCCGGCGTCAACGGAGGCTGCCGCTCGGTCGCGTCGCCCGTGTTGCTCGCGTCGGCCGCCGCGGACGGCGCGGGCTCCTCGCCGAACACCTCGTCGTCGCTGGGGCGCTCCGTCGTAGGAGACTCCCCGGGCATGTCCGCCTGAGCCGCGGGCTTGTCGTCCTCGCCCCCGAAGAGGGCATTCTCGTCCCGCTGCGCGGCCTGCGCGAGCCCGGTGGTGCCGGCGAGGGCCACGGACAGGGCCGTGGCCAGGGTGAGGGTGCGCGGGCTCATCGACTCTTGCTCTCGAGCCAGGCCTTGGTGAAGAGGTTGGCCTCCAGCGCGCGCAGGTCCACGGACTTGATGAGGACGATGGTGGAGTTGGCCTTCTCCACCTCGTCGTAGAAGCGGATCTCCTCGGGGTACCAGACGTCGGCGTTCTTGGACTCGCTGAAGACCTTCTTCCAGCGCGGGTAGAGCGCGGTGCGCATCAGCCGGCCGGAGAGGGCGTAGTCCTCGCGCTTGAGGATGTTGTTCGAGTCCTTGTCCACCCACAGCTTGACCACGGGGTAGGCCACGTCCACGTTGGGCTTCACCTTCAAGAGCAGCTTGTGGGCGGAGTACTTGCCCAGCTTCGCCTCGCCCTCGTAGGTCGGGTCGAACTCCTCGGCCAGTCGGGACTCGTCGAAGTCGGCGCGCCGGCTGTCGGTGCCGGCGATGCGCTCGCGCTCGGTGCGCCGCTCCCACTTGCCCACGTTGGGGTCGTAGTTCCAGAGGTTCTTGTCCATCCGGAGGTAGCCCTTGCCGGCCTCCGTCTTGGGCTTGCTGAAGAGGATCATCAGCTTGTCGTCCGCGTCGCGCCGGTAGATGAACGCCTCGCGCACGTTGTCCGTCTTGTCCTTCTCCTTCTGCTCCAGATAGATGAGCGCCTTGTAGTCGCCCCCGTTGCGCTGGCGGTCATCGATGGTCGCCAGCATCTGCGTCATGGCGGCCGGCTCCAGGGCCAGCGCCACGGGCGCGGACAACATGGCCACGGACAGCGCCGCGGCGGAAAACAGGTTCTTGAGGCTCATGGATTTCATCCGATGTGGTGCATCGCCGTCACCGGCTTGAGGCGCGCGGCGAGGAAGGAGGGAATCAGCGAGATGAGCGTGGTGCAGGCGGTGATGAACACCATGGCGCCGACGACGGAGCCCGCGTTCACCACCAGGTGCAGCCGGTCCGACATGATGAACATCGCCACGGCTTCCGGGACGCCCACGTGGGCGGAGTCCACGCCCAGGCAGACGGCCAGTCCGACGAGCGCGCCCGCCAGGGTGCCCAGCGCCCCGAGCGTCATCGCCTCGAACAGGAACATCACCACCACCCGGGTGCGCTGCATGCCGATGGCGCGCAGCGTGCCAATCTCCCGGGTGCGCTCCCGGATGGCGATCCACAGCGTGTTCATGATGCCCACGCCGATGATGACCAGCAGCACGAAGATGAGGATGCCCGTCAGCCCGTTGAGCGCGGTGAGCGTCCAGGTGATGAACGACAGCTCATCCTCCCAGTTGGTGATGTCCAGCTTCTGCCCCGTCCACGCCTCGCGGTTGACGACCTCGAACTTCATCCAGAAGGCGCGAGGGTCATTGTCCATCAGCTGGTGGCCCGCGTCCGCCAGCACCGTGCGCAGCCGCGCCTGGACCTGGGGCACCTGGCTCACGTCCTTGAGGTACAGGTAGAGCGCGCCCGTGGTGTCGTCGCGCAACTGGTACAGCGAGCGCAGCGTGTTGGACGGGACGAAGATGTTGAAGTCGCTCATCAGGCCCACGTCGGTGGCGATGGCCGCCACGCGGACGTCCACCGTGTTGTTGGTCCCGCGCATGGTGGGGGCGGAGATGGTGATGGTGTCGCCCACCTTCACCTGGAGCTTCTTGGCCTGCTTCTCGAACAGGAGCACGGTGTTCTGCTCGTCGAGCCCGTCCAGGGTGCCCTCGTGGATCTGCAGGACCTGGCGGAAGCCCGGCTCGTCCTTCACGTCGATGCCGCCCACGCCCACTTGGAGCGAGCTGGACTCGCTGACGATCTTGGCCCAGCCGCGCCCGCGCTGGACGGCGTAGTCCAGCTCCGGCACCTCCTTGCGGACCAGCTCGAGAATCTTCGGGAAGGCCGTCACCACGGGCGCGGCCTGGCCGGCGGTGACCTTGTAGAAGCCACCCACGTTGACGTGGCCGGTGGCGAGCGTGGTGGCGGAGCGCAGCATCGTCTCCTTCATGCCCGTGGACAGGCCCATGAGGATGACGAGCAGCGCGGTGACGCCGGCGATGGCGCCGCCCAGGAGCAGCGTGCGCCGCCGGTGGGTGCCGAGGTTTCGGAATGCGATGAGGAAGAGTTGGAACATGGCCTTACTCGTCCGTCTGCATCGCCTGGAGGGGCGACACCCGCGTCGCGAGGAACGCGGGATAGAGGGTGGAAATGGCGGACACCAGGAGGACAATCACGAAGGCCGCGATGAGGTTGCCGGCGCTCAGCGAGGGATAGAGGCGGGGACCGGAGAAGAAGAAGTAAAGCGCCTCGTTGCCGGCGGGGATGCCGGCGCTGCCCAGCGCGCTCATGATGCCGCTGCCGAGCAACGCGCCGCCCGCGCCGAAGACGAAGCCGAGCAGCACCGTCTCCACCAGCACCATGCTCAGGATGAAGGAGCGCTGCGCGCCGATGGCCCGCATCGTCCCCACCTCTCGCACGCGCTGGAGGGTGGCCATCATCATCGCGTTGTTGATGATGACCAGCGCGACGATGAAGATGATGAAGACGGCGAAGTAGAGCACCAGCTTCGCCATCAGCACGAACTGGCCGATGAGGCCCGCGGCCTGCTGCCACGACACCACGCGCAGCTTCAGCCCCGCGGCCGTCGCGGACTGCTTCAGCTCCTCCATCGTCTGCTGGAGCTGCTCGGGGTCCTTGAGGATGATGGCCGCGCTGAGCGCCACGCCCTGTTCAATCTCCTGCTGGGAGTAGACGCGCGCGGCCAGGTCGTCCCGGCGCAACGAGCCCAGGGCACCCTCGAACGCCTTCGCGTCCTCGATGAGCCCCGGCGTGGCCTCCGCCACCAGCGAGTTGCCGCTCTCCTCGCCGAAGAGCGCATCCTCGGCGTTGGCGCGGTCCACCGCCTTCAGGCCGCTGTTCTTCTGCAGTTCGGCGATCTCCGCCTTCCGGTCCGGACTGAGGTAGCCGTACAGCTCCCGGAAGGACATCAGGTCCATCAGGTTGATGACGCCGGCCATGGCGGACTTCTCCAGCCCCTTGAACTGATAGGTGCCGTAGATCTTCACGTTGACGCTCTGCACGTAGCCGGTGCGCGTGAAGGCGGTGATGGTGAGGTTGTCCCCCATGCGCATGCGGTACAGGTCCAGCAGGGGCGCCAGCTCCGCGTAGAACTGCTGGTAGCGCGTGTCGAAGTTGTCGTCGGTGGTGGTGAGGAACTCCGAGAGGAGCTTCTCCAGGGAGGGCTCCTGGTTGCCGAGCACCTTCTGCAGCCGCTCCACCGCCTGCCGCGTCTTGATGGGGTCCAGCTGGAAGAGGATCTCCCGCGTCTGCGTCTGGTTCTCCTTCACCCAGCGCTGCAGCTGCGGGTCGGCGTCGATGCGCTTCTGGTTGAGGTCCTTCTCCTGCTTGATGTTGTCCAGCCGCAGCGCCGTCTTCAGCTTGAGGAAGTTCTCGTAATAGAACTTGGACAGCAGCATGCCGCGCTTGCCCTGGGGCACCGGCTGGCCGTCGACGATCTCCATGCGGTCGAAGGTGCGCTGGAAGGAATCCAGGTCCGTGCCCACGTAGCGCATGTCCAACAGGTCTCCGTCCGGGAGCTGCGGGGCGATGCGGTTCTCCAGGAACTCCAGGGCGGCGAACGGGTCGTTCTCGAAGGTGTCCCAGAACGCGTCGGTGCGGGCGCGCGCCAGGGCCTCCGCCTCCTGTGGGTCCACGGCGGCGGAGCTGAGCAGCTCCCGGCTCTTGTTGCGCTGCTCCTCCATGAGCGACACCATCTGCCGCACGTGCGACTTGACGCTGTCGATGTTCGCGCGAAGGGCAGGGGACTCGCCCTCCTCCGCGCGCTTCTTGTAGAGGTCTCTCAGCCGCGCGAGCGTCAGGTCCACCGTGTTGCCGGAGGAGATGAGCGCGCCGCTGGTGCCCATGGGCACCACCGTCTTCACGTTGGGGTGCTTCTCCAGGAAGGGCTTGATGCGGCTGAAGTCGTCGAGCACCGCCAGGTCCGGCTCGCCGCCCATGCCGCCGTACAGGCTCAGCTCTTCCTTGGAGTCGTCCGAGTAGACCTGGAGGTGGCCGGCGACGCTGCCGATGATGCTGCGGCTCATCGCGCTGTCCATGCTGTCGAGCAGCGCGCCACCCACCACCACCAGCAGGGTGCCGAAGAAGATGATGCCGCCGATGAGGATGTTGATCTTGCTGGTGAACAGGTTGCGGAAGGCCACCTGCATCAGCAACCGGAGCTGACCCATGTCAGTGACCCTCCGCGCCTGCCGCCATGGCCCGCTTCGCCTCGGAGGGGGTCAGCCGGTCCAGGAACTTGCCGTCGGCCAGCCGCACCACGGCGTTCGCGTGGCTCATCACCTTGGCGTCGTGCGTGGAGAAGATGAAGGTGGTGCCTTCCTTCTGGTTCAGCTCCTTCATCAGGTCGATGATGTTCTGGCCCGTCACCGAATCGAGGTTGGCGGTGGGCTCGTCCGCCAGCACCAACTGGGGCCGGGTGACGAGCGCGCGCGCCACGGCCACGCGCTGGCGCTGGCCGCCGGACAGCTCGTTGGGGCGGTGCTTGGCGTGGTCGGCCAGGCCCACCTGCTCCAGCAGCTGGTTCACCCGCTCCTTGCGCTGGTTCTTGTCCAGCTTGCGCTGCAGGAGCAGCGGGAACTCCACGTTCTGGAAGACGCTGAGCACCGACACCAGGTTGAAGCTCTGGAAGATGAAGCCGATGGTGTGCAGGCGCAGGTGGGTGAGCTGGCGCTCCGTGAGCTGCTTGGTGTCCTGGCCCGCCACGCTGACCACGCCCGAGGTGGCCGTGTCCACGCAGCCGATGAGGTTGAGCAGCGTCGTCTTCCCGCTGCCGGACGGGCCGGCGATGGAGATGAACTCCCCGGGGTGCACCTGGAGATCCACGCCTCGCAACGCCGGGACGACCACCTTGCCCAGGGTGTAGTCCTTGGTCACGTTGGTGATGGAGACGATGGGTGATTGCGCGACTGCGGCGTTCATGCGGTGCGTCCTTTCGATGCCTTGGGGGTGCGGGGCGAGGGGCGGGCCGCGCGTGAGGCGCGCCACCGCTCGGCGATGCCGGCCATTTCGGCCAGGTAGAACTCACAGAAGTCCGCCGCCTCGCGCAGGTGCTGCTTGTGCGCGAGCTGCGGCGCGGAGAGGGCCTCCTGGCACACGCGGACGAACGCCTTGACGCTGTCCTCCGCGGTGCGAAGCCGGCTCTCCCAGCCGTCGTGGTTCACGACGTAGTAGTGCTGCCGGTCTCCGGGAATGCTGGCCGGCTCCACCAGGCCCATCGCCATGCTGGCGCGGATGTTGGTGGACACGGAGGCCGCGCTCACCTTGAGCACGCGGGCAATCTGCTGGAGCGAGAGCGGCTGGTCCGTCAGCATCAGGAGCGCGTGGATGCGCCCACCGATGCGCGTGCTGCCCTGCCGCTCGAAGTACAGCCCCATCGACTCGATGAAGCGCTGCTCCGCGGCATTCGGCTCCTTCATTCACGGCCTCCGTCCCACCCCGAGGAGGCCGCGCGCGACAGACGTCCGCCGGGGCCCGAGTGGCGCCCGGCATCTAGTTCGTTCAGGTCATTCAGTCAATACTGAATGAAGTGAATGCACGAAGGGCCCGAGACCTGTGGAGGCCGCGGGCCCTTCGCATCCCCTTCCGGGGAGCCGGTGTCTCACGGGTGCGAGTCCGTGGGCCCAGGCTCAGTACTGGGTGTCGGGGCTGGTGCTCTTGTCCCCAGTGCCCACGTCCTTGTTCTTGTCCGTCCCCATGCTGGAGCCGCCGGTGCCCATGTCATCCTGGGTGCCCTGGGTGCCGGTGTCCATGGTGCCCTCGTTGATGGACGGGTCCGGCGCCATGACGTCCGTGCCCGCGCCGCCGGTGCCCGACAGCGAGATGCTCTTGGCCATGTTCTTCGTTTCCTTCACCTCGAAGCTGGCCCGGATCTCCTGGCCCTCCTTGAGGTCCTTGGCCTTCTTGAGCGTCGGGTCGGTGAAGGTGGTGCTCTTGTCGATGTCGAGCGTCACCACCGCGCCCTGCGCGTCCTGCACGAAGAGCTTGGTGCTCTCGGCCTTCACCACCTTGCCGCTCAGCTCCTTCTGGCCCATGGCATTGGTGCCCATGGAGGGGCTGGAGCCCATGGTGGAGCCGGAGCCGCCCATGGAGCTGTCCTTCTGCATGGACGGGTCCTGCGTGCTCCCCGTCGTACCTGACGTGCCCGAACCGCCCTGCGCCGCGGTGTCCTGCTGCGGCTTGGTCTTGTCGTCGTTCGCGAAGGCCGCGCCGGACCCCAGCAGTGCCATTGCCGCGAAAACCCCAACCAGCTTCTTCATGGGAGAGCCTCCTGTGTGAGTGCGACGGAGGGGCAAGCGTGGTGCGTCGTTTCCCTCCGCTGTTCCAAAAGCTAGGTGCGACGGTGGAAGCGGACAGGGCTGGGGGGGCAAGGTCGGCGCGTGCCCGGTCCCTCCCCTGCCGGTGGGGCCAGGGCAGGGTGGACCCGAGGGCAGGCCTCTGGCGGCTTGTGGCCGGGCGGGCTTTTCCCCTAGCGTCACGCCGGCAAGCGTCCACCGGCCTTCCAGCCGCTGGCCCGACAGGAG